>JABXJU010000028.1 GCA_013375405.1 Candidatus Helarchaeota archaeon | reverse complement strand
CTTAAAAAACCATTTCCATTTTGGAGTGAATTCCATATAAAACCTCTAAATAGATTTCTGTTATTTAAATATTATATAAATTAAAATGAAAAATGACAATTTTTTTATCTATCCTATAATAATATCAGTTGAAATTCTATGACAAAGAAAGTATGTAAATTTTTTGAGATGTTAGGAAAACATACGCGATTTGATCGCGGTGATAAAAAGTTTCACGCCTATCTTAAATCGAATTTGGAGCGAAAGCGTATTACTTATCCTCGATTCATGGATTATTTTAAAACTATTTGGGAGAAATATGTTAAAACAGTTGTAGGGATTAATTTATCACGTTTTTTTATAGAGAATGGCAATGATTTTATGAAACGATGGTATACTGATGTCTTTACTTTTCCTAAGTCACGAATTTTTTTCGATTTTGGGCAAGGGGGAAGCCAAGTTGATGTCCTCATTACGGTAAAATATGCACTCTCTAAAATTGAATTCGAATGTCTTGATGAAATTATTAAGAAATATAACATTGAAAACAAAGGTATAACATCTGCGGCCTTAATTTCACTCTTGGAACCGTGTGTTCTTTTAGCGGTCGAGCTTTCCACGATAATTGGGCAAGAAATCCGGATCTCTATTGAAGATCGAGAGATTGAAAATAATATAATAATTCTTGAATTATCTGCACGGCCAAAATAAATAGTATAGATTTTAGATTCAAAATGAAACTTTTGGCCTTTTCTGATTTTCACGGATTGTTTGGTTTAACCAATCATTTCCGCGAAGTTAAAAAGAGAATCATAGAAACACATCCAGATATTTTGATTTTTTGTGGAGATTTTCGAAATCAAATTTCGGTGGTGTTACTTGAATCACGTCTGCGTCGGCTTAAATTTCCAGCTATCTATTATGTTTTTGGTAATAGCGATTTATTAGCTCCTGATTATGAACTTAAGGTTGGGGTGAATCTTCATTTAAAACTAATCCAAGTTAATGATGAATTTGCAATAGCTGGGATTGGTGGGGATGAACTTGATGTAAATTGGAATATTGAGATATTTGATGAAATTTTATTGGAAGTTCAATCCAAAAAGTTAATTTTAGTTTCGCATGTTCCTCCCTTTGGGTTCTGCGACTTCGCTGTTGATGGGAAACATGTCGGATCAAACGCACTTCGAATGCTAGTTGAAAAATATAAACCAAAACTGTGTATTTTTGGACATATCCATGAGAATTCTGGAAAATCTGCAATTTTGAATAAAACAATATTTTGGAATGTAGGGGAAAAAGGTGTTGTTTTAGAGTTGTAGGTTAAAAATTTATAAGGAGATTTCTCAAACTGTTTTTATCAAATAATGAGGGACTCTCATGTCTAAAGATAAAGAGTTAGAATGGCAGGTTCAAAAGAAATTTAATATTTGGAATGATAAACGAAAGCATAGTACAACACTTGAAGAATTATTTGATGGAAATGTTAGGTACTTGAAATTGCTCAAAAGCAAGGGGAGTGAGCAAGATGTAAAGGATGGCTTCCAAGCTACAGTAGATTTTACTTTTGAGAAGAATATGGGCGCACTTGTTAAACTCGGGGCAGCATTTCTTAAAAGGGTCTCGAAGAAGATATTACTTAAAAAGATTATCTCAAGTTTTTTCATTAATATGCAACATGTTGTCAAGTTAGATCGTATTAAGAAGTATGAATTTTATCCAGATTATACTGAGATTATTATAAAGAAATGTACTGGAAAACGAGCTTTCAAATTGGGATTGAAAAATAATAACGCAACAAATATGTTTGGAGAAGAGGATTATTGCAAATATTCGTGTATCACGTTGTTTAACAAATTATTATCGGTCGCAAATGCAAAAAGCACCGTAGAATTAGAAAAACGTGGTTGCCATCACATTATTAAATTTGTAAGTTAAAAAGAGAGTAAAATTTTATTAAGACTCTCTTAGAATCGCTGCACATTCTTCAGGAAGCATATTATTGATATGCATACCACTACCAAGTTCAAAGCCAGCAAATTTTACAAGACGAGGGAGGATGACCAAACTCCAATGGTAAAATAAATTTCTTTCTGAATTACACGGAATAGATTGAATCATGTAATTATAAGCAGGGTTTTTTAACTTATCTGAAAATATTTTAAGAAATCGATTTAATAAACGAGCTAATTCATCAAGTTCCTCGGAATTAATGGAACCAAAGGAGGCAGCATGAGAAACGGGCATGATCCAAGTTTCATAGGCCATTCTAGCGGCGAAAGGTTCAAAGACAATGAATTTTTTACCTTGAATAACAATTCGTTCTTGCGCATTAAGTTCTTGGTTAATCATATCACAATAAACACATCCCCCTGTATCATCATAATAACGCGTTGCCTCCTCTATAGGATATCTAATGCTATTGGGTACAACGGGGGTAGCGATAATTTGAGAGTGAGGATGTTCTAGTGAGGTTCCTGCTGCTTCTCCAAAATTCCGGAAGATCGTAACTAATTTATGTCCTTCTTTACAGAGATCTAAATACCGTTCCTTATAGGCAATTAAAATTTTTTTAACTTGTTTGTCCGGCATTAAACCAATAGTTGTATTGTGGATGGGGGTTTCAATTACGATTTCATGCTTTCCTATGGCCTCTCCCATTTTTCGATAAAAATCTGAAAGTTTTTTCCTTGTGTAGCTTCCGTCTGGAATTAGTGCAGGAAATTTATTAGGTACCGCTCTTATTTCCCAAGTATCATCTTGTTCTGAACGAAAAGATAGGAGTTCGCCTGGAGTCATATGCTCATTTCCAGGGCAAAAAGGGCAATTAGATTTATATGAAGGCTGATCTTTTATATTCAATGTGCACTTAAAATCATCTGGGCGTTTTTTTCTTTGAGGGGCAAAAATTACCCATTCCTTCGTCGCGGGATTCTGCCTAAGTTCTGGCACTTTTTCTCCTCTCATAAAATTTTTATTCAATATTTTTATGATTAGTACCTATTATAAATTATTTTAATCAGATTTTTTAAGAAATCGGTGTAAAAAAAATGGTTTCATCTGAAGATCGTATTTTAAATGCGATGGAACTAGGAGACCCTATTGATAAAATACCAAAAATGGAGTTATTCTCCTCTATACTTCCGTTTGTCAAATGGTTCATTCGTTGGGAAACGCTTCCTCCTAGAATTCGGCGATTGAATAGAAAATGGAAAATCTTAGAGGAGACTGTTAATACTGTGAAAGAAAAATGGAAAATGAAAAAAATCGATCCAGTAGAAAAGCACACCTTATTTGGGCGGCTCATTAGAAAAGCTTCCTTCGTTGATCGAATCGTTACGTATCTTAATTTACTTAATATAGCTCAAAAAAGTCCCGAGAAGGCAGAGCGTGATGCCGTTGGGCTTGCCTGTCTTTATGCCCGGATGCCTATTAAATTAGGATATGATTTGTGGACTTTTCCTTCGCTGACGTTACCAGATTCTGATGCGGGGTTTCAACAAGCTCCTGATGGTAATTACTACCCTACCTCGAAGGAGGGGGTATTTATGGACCTTAAATCTAATGATTTGGAAGCGGTGTTTAAAGGGGTTGTGGAAAAGAATATTGAAAAAAGTATAGAAGGCTCAAAGGAGTTTTATGAAACAGCGAAAATTGAAAGGTATGCCAATATTGTTTCGCGAGTGATCAACTCACGATATAGAGGGAAAAAAATTAAAGATCAGCTTCTTCCAGCCATTCTTTATCCAGGGCCGTTTGAAACTTGGCTCACCGTTTTCGGTAATGACAATATGCAAGGTTTTTATCGTCGAGTCTTTCAAGAACATCGAAACGGGTGCAAGGGAGCTTATTTTGATCTTTTAAAAGTAAAAACAAAAATGCTCTGTCATTTAGTTAAATGCCTTGCTGAGATAGATATGAAACTCTTTGTAATTGGGGATGATTGTGCCATGATCCATGGAAGTATGCTACCACCTAAGATCTACCGTGACTTCATGGCAGTTCACATTAAAAAATTTGTTGATACGGCGCACCAGGGTGGAATGAGAGTATTACTACATACAGATGGAAAATTTAAAGTTGAAAATAGGGAAACCTATGAGGAAACTTGGGAGTTTATGAACACCCTCTTATCCACAGGGATCGATGCACTACATCCGATTGAAATGTGGGCAAATGATATAGAAGAATTAAAGAGGAATTTTGGTGATAAAATCTGCCTATGTAATGGGATTAATACGATAGAATTGCAGACTGGAACTCGACAGTCCGTAGCGCAATTAACCAAAACAATTTTAGATAAAGTCTATCGGGGCGGTGGAAATCGCCTAAATGGTTATATAGCTGGTTCAGATAATTCACTTATGGCGGGTTGCCAACCATATTTGATCCGTCAAATGCTTTATACAATTGATGAATATGGTAAAAAAATTCTGGGATTATAGAACAGAGATTTAGAGTGATCGCGTCTATAATTCATTTTAAAAAGTTTCAATTTTCTTGTAAATGTGAAAATGTTAGGAATTTTTACCTTATTTCATTTTTTTTGCCAATATTTAATCCGTACAATTCAATATAATTGAATTTAGAAATGATTGAGATCATGAATACTTTTGTAAAAAAAACATCAATCATAGAAGATATGAGTATCTCGTTTCTAAAAATTCAACTAGTGATAATAATTATAACAATTCCGAAGCTAGATCAAGAATTCACTGGAAATTGATGGACAAAAAACCATTATCTTTTTATACTCTGTTGTTAGTAAAATCTAGCAGTAGATTATAACACGTATCTACCCTTAATTCGCAAAAAAAAATCCTTATTTGAGGGAGAAAATTGGCAAAAGGTAATAAAGTTATAACAAAAACTGCTTTGCGAAGATTGATGAAAAAGGAAGGAAATGCGACCATCGTGGCACTCACCGCAGTTCTATCACTTCAGGAGTATTTAAATGATACTGCCATCGAAATTACCAAGAAAGCGCTAACCTTAGCAAAACATGCTAAACGTAAGACGATTACCAAAGCAGATATTAAATTAGCAGTATAAATTACTGTATTTTCTCTTTTTTTTTATTTTTTTCTTATTCTTTGAAACCCTACTTTTGTAAGGAGATAAGAAAAAAGTCGAAATAGTAGGCGATCTAATAAAAGCAGACAATTCTTTGAAAATAAGTTTGATTTAGCCTGATTAGAAAAATAAAAAAAAGATGTTGGGAGTTAGAAGCAGCGATGGACTACTGCTGGACCGATATCTTTGTATTCTTTTCTTGTGACCCACATCTTTTGGAATGTCTTCAGAGATGAAAGAATGCTTCCTCCAATCCAGACGGAGTACATTCGTTCTGGGGGTGCAATGATTTTGACTTCCACATTTTCGGGAATCATTTCAGCAATCTCTTTTGTAAGACGTTCCTTCAGACCTGGAAACATAGTAGAGCCGCCAGAAAGGACGATATTTGCATAAAGATCACGGCGTAGGTCAATATCGCATTTTGATACGGCTTCAACAATGACCTCATCCATTGGGCTCGTTTCTTTTCCAACAGCTCCTGGATTAAAGAAGACTTCAGGGGCAAGAAAACGTTCTACGCCAACAGTCAAGGTCTCGCCATCAGGTAACATGTAGGATTTTTCCATACCCGATACCTTTTCCGCGAGCTTCAGTTCTTTTTCCGGATCAAGAGCAACATAGCAAAGTTTCTCTTTAATGTCTCGGACAATTTCTTTTTCTGCTGATGTTGTTAACGCATAGCCACGCTGACGAAGAAGACGCATTAAGTACTCAGTGATATCACGGCCTGCTAAATCTAGACGGGAGATAGCATGAGTAAGTGCAAACCCTTCATAGATTGGTACAACGTGAGTGACACCAGTACCAGAGTCGGTTACTAATCCAGTAGTACGCCCAGATGCATAAAGTGAGAGAACTGCTTGCATTGCAATATAGAGTGCTGGAATATTAAAAGTTTCAAACATAATCTCGCACATTTTCTCACGATTCGGTCTAGGATTCAATGGAGGTTCTGTAAGAAGTATAGGATGCTCCGCTGGATCAAGCCTTAAATCTGTGTAGAAAGTATAATGCCAAATTTTTTCCATAGCACCCCAGTCCTCAACAATTCCATGGCCAACAGGATAAGAAAGCCGCAACACACCACGGAGCTGAAGGGCTTCTTCACCAATATAGTACTCTCTAGTATAGTGCTCTACATCTGTCATAATACTCGTGTATTTGGGGTATCCGATTAATGTCGGAAAGACACTCCGAGGTTGATCTTCACCAGCATATCCATTCTTCGTAATTCCAGTTCCATTATCAACAACAACAGGTTTTCCTAAGATTTCCTCTTCCAAGAAATCACCAACATTACTTTAAATTCACTCATTCAAACGACTATAGACCTTTTATATTCAAATTTTTAGTTTGAATGGTCATATTGACTTATTCATATTATATTTGGTGCTCTTTAATAAAACTTCGTATCTAAGGTTCTTATAGATTATAAATATGAAGGAAATGACTGAAATAGAAGGAAAAAGGGGTGAGCGAAATTCAAATTAATTTATTGACGCTGATGAAATTCAAAAAATAAAAGTAATTAAGTTTTGAAATTAATTATTTATCGTAAATTTTAAAGAAAATGAAAAAAATATCCTGACTATTTTAAATAAGGAGCTTATTGTTGTTTGATCCACACAATATTTTCCTGTGGATCAAGGTAAAAGATTTTTAAATGGTATTCGAAGGAGAGTTGGGTGAGCGCAATAGTAAAGAAGCGTGATCCGAAAGTAACATTTATGATAACTTCGTGCGTTTGAAGTAGATCTTCTATTTTTTTACGAAGATGTTGATATATAGCAAAATAATTCATTTTTTTCTTCGAAATTACGTTTATCTGATTCCTCGGGATACCAGCTGAGATTTTACTTTTCAATCCTTCGAGGAGAAAAGTATAATTCATTCCATCATCAATACACTGGTTATAAAGTAATCGGGTACGACGCAATTTTTGATAGAGTCGGGTGAGGCGCCATTTGTCGTCTTCAACATCAAAGCCTGTAATACAAGCGAGAGGGACGATATCCCGGAAATATTGCCGGATTTGTTGAATTTTCCGAGGATTAATGCTAGCTACTTTTGATTTGTATTCTGTTTCTGATCGTTCGCGGATGATGAGTCCAGAAATCTCTAAATGTTTCAAATTGAAGTATAAAAGAGCATCAGAAACTCCATTTATACGCCGATCAAAACTATCCTTAAGTACCCAATACATTTGATTGCGAAAGAGCTCCTCACCAACCTCATTATATTTTGAAATCCCCCATCGTAGCTCTGGTCCCGTTTTTGGGCCAAATAATAAGAGCGTTCTTAAGATAACTCTTCGTGGGAGAACTCCTGCTATAATTTTATCAATTTCGGCTTCAGAATCGCGATTAGATATTCCTCTTTCCAACCTTATCTCGTCCAACGCATCAACATGATTCTATTTAGAACTATAAAATAATGTCGATGAATCCTTATTAACCTAATCAAGTGCTTTAAAAGCAGAAAAGAAAGTATAGATACTTATTTATAAACGTGGCAAAATTTGAGCTAAATTGAGTTTTTTAAAGAAATAAAAAAGACATTAATATGAATGAAAGTAAACATAATTCTAGAAAAATATTGGGGATAAACATGAGTAAACAATTGATAGAATTTGCTAATAAGAAAGGCGATTACTATGTAGAGCTCGCAGAAGAGCACTTAAGATCCCGAGAACCAAATAAAGCAAAAAGTCTCCTATTAAGTGCTGTAGAATGGTATAAAAAGGGTGGGAATGAAGAAAAGGCGAAAATAACTCAACAAAAGGCTGATGAAATAGAAGTTTAATTTACTCATCAGAAATTGCTGAATATTTAATCTCCAAATATTCAAGTAACCTATGGGGATCAATCATTATAAAAAAGAGGGGTTCATCGTTAACCGATTTAAAACCTGATTGATAGAGAAATCCATCAAATACTAATATATCTATAAATTTTTGGTATTGATTTTTGTTATAAGGTAATAAAAGTTCATCACAGGTAATTTTATACAATCTAAATAATTCCTTAGAATCAATATAGACTTGTTTTCCTTTTTTAAAAAAAATAGCAATTTTTTCTAACAGTGGTAAATAAAAAAGTTCAATAGTAGAATCATCAAATTGGAGGAGACTATTTAAATCCCCTTGAAATGGAAATTCAAGTAAATGAAAGGAGATATTTCTTATTAAAGTTGGATGAACATCTTCACCATTGATTAAATGCTGATAAATCGTTTTTAAAACAGTAATACAGGTACTTGGACGATATAGGTCAAATTGGGTGACAATATCCACAATATACTGTGAAAGGGTAGTATCTATATTCATTGGAAAGGCCAACGCAATACGTTGAGATAGAATGTCTAATAATGCAGAAGAAGAATATATATCCAATTTAAGGGGAAAATCTAAATATTCAGCTATTAAATTTGAATTTTTTTTGCAAGTTCTATAGGGAATCTGGGATGTAACGATAGTTGAGATTTTAAGATCTTTAGAGTAGCGAATAATTTTCTCGAATAAAGGTTGATTTAAATAATTCACATTATCTAGAATTAAAATAAGCGGAATTTCAGTTTTATTCCGTAAAAAATGAAAATAACTCCATAATTTTTGTGGGTTGTTTAGATAAGTAAATTTATTAGAGATAGATTGAGAATATAATTCAACCAATAGTCGGAGATTTTCATTTGGAGACTTAACTGCCATATCTATATAAATATCGGTGAATTTTTCTCCGAAATGTGATTTCAAGAGCCTTAAGAAATATTTGGTAAAAACACTTTTCCCAATTCCTCGAATTCCATATATATATGCGTTAATATTGAATTTATCCTCGGGATTTAAGCTAGAATTGAATATATTTAAAAAATTTTTTAATTCCTTATTTCTATGAAGAAGTTTGGGGGGGATATAATTTGGGTCAAAGAGTGCCCGTGGATATCCAAACGGTGATGGAGATCCAAACGGTGATGAAGACATAATCTTGCAACTCATTAGAATGTTGAAAAAAATGATATTTAAAATCCCCAATTTCTTTAATGAAAATCGCAAAACTTATAGAAAGTCAAATAAGCCTCTTTTTAACATTATTCCTGAGAGCATAGTTAAGAAATATTCAAATTTATTTTATTTCACAAAAATAGTTGATAATTTAACCAGAATTAGTTTTTATTTATGTGGTTCTGGCATCTTAGTGAATCAAAATATTTATGTTATCAATTCATATAATTTTATGATAGGACATTGTGTGAAAACGCTCCCACGACAAAATATAATTGAGTGGAGCGATTTAATGAAAGTTTTATACAATAATTACATTTAGGTTAAAATTACAAAAGAGATGGGTGAAATAGTATGGGTGAACCTTTATCTGAGCAAATAAAACAAACACTTACAAATCTTTTACTAAAACTGGAAGCAAGAACAGAGCTTGAGGCATGTGCAGTCGTTTCAAAGGAAGGAATGAGAATTGCTTGTGCAGTTGGCGCAGAATTAGATGCAGATGTCTATTCCGCTGCAAGCGCAGCCCTTGTTAATTTAGGAGAAACGACCTTAAATCAATTACGGCATGGTTCTCTTAAAGAAATTATAGTTCGAGGGGCTGATGGTTATACAATTTTAACAAGCGCAGGTCCTAGGCACATGATAGTAGGTTCTTGTAAAAATACATCTCGTATGGGTTATTATTTGGCTTTACTCCATAGATTCTCTTCTAAAGTTGCTCAAACTTTAGGGGGTGAAGTTGCAGCTCCGATTCCAGCACCTAGACCAGTTCCAACACCTGCAGCTTCTGGGCCTACTGCTGCATCCTTATTAGAGCCAGGTGCAACCATTCCAACTGTAAGACCTACGCCCACACCCAGACCTACACGCGTACAAACCCCTCCACTCTCTCAAGTACAACCTGAACCTGTTGATACTAATCTTTCAGAAGCCATAGACATTCTCAGCCCGATTGGAGAACCTGAAACAATTTCTATCGAAGAGCCTGAACCTCTCCCTATAGGAGAACCTGAAGCGATCTCTATCGAGGAACCTGAACCTCTCACTATAGAAGAACCTGAACCACTTGCGCCTACAAGCGATGTTGATAAGGGTACCCTGTTTGAAGCGCTCCAAGCTTTAGGAGTAGATAAAGGAGCTAAACCAACAACTCAACCCGCCTCAGGTGTCGATACTCAAGCTCTTATGAGTGCCTTAAAACCCCAACCTACAGCAGCAAAACCCTCTGGTGTGCCTTTTGCAACGTCTCCCCCATCAACTGTAAAAGGTGACTCTGATGATGACCTATTCAAGATTTCAGATAAAGAAGCTGTACTAGAGGCCTTGAAAGTTCTTGGATGGGAAGAACCAGAAGATAAAAAATAATTGTATATCTTTTTTTAAAATACATATATAAGATGAATTTTTGTCCTCAATTGTTTTAAAATCTCTAGTTTTAGAACCAATTGAAAAATAGGATTTAAAAAAAGGGTGAAACTTAGATTTCGCCGCCAGGCATGACGACGAAGCCTTTTTCGGGTGATATTTCAAAAGGATAGCGCCTTAAGGAATGGGCTGTTCCTCTCATTTTTCGGACTATTAAAGAGCGGCGAAGTTCTCCAGAAATTTCTTCTAGGAAGAGAAGCACGACACCTTGAGCAATGAATTCTTCGACACCATACCGAGTAAATACTTCACCCACTGCAACTTCTGAAGTCATGATGGAAGTACATTTTATTTCGCGAAGGAGTGCAGATAAACGAAAGATAGCGGTCCTAATATTTGCTGTTCCTTCGAATTGAATTCCAAGTCCTGCAATAGAATCAATCACAATTCTTTTAGCATCTATTTCCTTTGCAGTACGGTAAATTTCTTGAGCTAGTATATTGACATCAAAGCCCCGGCGCAGTGCAAAGCGTTCTCCTGTGGGTAATCCCGCCTTACTTGAGGCTGCATCCACAATCGCTAATTTTTTTTCACCTTCTAATTTTTTAAAATCCCATCCGAATAATAAAGCTTCTCGTCGTAATTCAACGGGCATCTCCTCAAGGGTGACGAAAACTCCCGGTTCATCGTATTTGACGACCCCTTGGTTGAGAAATTCCATGCAAAAAATTGTCTTTCCTGTACCGGCTGATCCAGCCAAGAGGACATTGCTCCCTTTGATAAATCCTCCATTTAAAATTTCATCGAGTCCTAAAATTCCACTTTTTACACGTTCAATCATAATTCTACCTCTAAAATTCTACTTTTTACATGTTTAATTATTTTCGTCTTGTTTTAAAGTAAATTAAAACTGAGTAATTCACTTCCTTTTACAATATCTGTAAATTTAATTATCTCTAAATCGATAATATCTGGATCATGACGAATCTCTAATGCAACTTTTTCTAATTCTTCTTCATTTTTAGTAAAGATTATGCCATATAAAATTGTTCCATCTTCAGCGGTTGCTAGAAAACAAAAATTTTTTTTCTGTGCAAAAATTTTCCCGATTTCATGAGTTCGCTTAACACTGATTTCTTTAATGATGTGGTTGCCTATTTTTATTTTTAATAATGCACCTAGATCATACCCAAAACTTTCTGGTGATATTAAAATGGTGAAATTTTTGATAATTTTAGAACTTTTTAGTTTTTTAATTCGAAAATGGATAGTGGTATCAGGAACTTGAAGTTTCTCTGCGATTTTTGTATAGGCTATCCGAGAATCTTCTTTCAATATTTGAATAATTTTTTTATCTAGCTCATCGAGTTGTTCCATCATTTACCACGTTTTTACTGGCATTCTTCGCATTAGAATTCCTAAATCTTCCCAGAAATGTCTTTTTTTTAAACAGATATAATTAAACTTACGAAAACTTACACGCAAAGGTAATATATTTAGATCTTTATTTCATCTAGTACCTTTTAAAATTTCGCAATAACACTTTGCCTTTTTTACGAACTATTTAATATTTTTTTGTATCAATTTATTATCTCACTGCTCGAATCGAAGTCCCAGCAATTTTTGGATAAGAGTGTTAAAGCCGAAACTAGAAACCATGTACCAACCCACGTAGACTAGGGGAAGGCCAAACGGCACCCAAACCCCCGCCGGAGATCGAATAAACGTATTTAATAGTGGTATATCCTTAATATTGAAAGGGAACATTGCACAAGTTGTTTCTTTAAACGTCGCATTTAAAAAAATGAATAGTATTGTAAATGGGACGAAAAAAAGTAACATTGGTTTAAACCGTTGCCACATTACAGTTCGTGTAATTTTTTCAATGTATTTCTGTTTTCTTTTTAATTTTATCGCTGCTTTTTTATTACCAGTTTCCTTTACTTCCTTCTCTAAATCCTTGAACTTTTTTATCTCTAATGAGTAACGTTTTAGCCGCTTAATATCCATCATTTTACGAGAGAGAAAACTGCTCGTTGAGGATAATGAAAACGAGATAACAAGAATGAGGAGAGACGTAATATAATAGGGCGCATTTGCAAAGAAAGGATTACCTAATATTTCGGGTACATAGTAGTCAGGCCAAAGAACATAATGTAAAAATGTGTAAGAGAGCGCCCAAATAGATACCCAAAACGTGATATATCCACCAATTCCTTCCATAAATATTTTCTTTTTGCCACCTATTTCTTCAATCTGTTTGTCAGTTAATTTCCAGTTAAGTAGGAAATAATATGGAATTAAAATACCCCACCCAAAAGCAACACCAATTGCCTGTGCATGACCAAAGCCTAGAAAATAAGCAAGTATCGTCAATAAATTACAAAAAATGGATACTATTGCTGCAAGCAATATTTTTGAGTAATAAATCTTATCTTTAAATTCCATAGTGATACAAACTCTGCAGCATCTTTTCTTTTCGTCTCATCTAATATTTATCATTTCTAAAAAAATATCTAGTTCCCGATTTCTAAAATATTACCTTATTTCTTCACCATTTGATTCATTAATAAATATTTTATTTTTTTTTAAGATGATCTATTTAGGTTTTTAAATGAAGAAGTTTTTTTGATTGAGAGAGATTTCATCGCTTTTAATTTTTTTTATGATGTATAAAGTGAGGTCGAAAATTGGTAGATATGTCATCCTTCGATATTGCTGCAATCGTATCAGAATTAAGGGCATTACTAATCAATGCATGGGTTAGTAATGTATACCAAGTGGACTCACTTTTTACAATTAAATTTCGGACAAAAGAAGGAACCGTTGAATTATTAATTGAACCCAGTAAACGCCTTCATTTAACAAAATATCAACGCCCAAAACCGAAATTCCCATCTAAATTTTGTATGACTCTTCGAAAATACCTCCGAAATCAGCGGGTTTTAGAAATCAAGCAATATAAATTTGACCGCGTTGTAGTTCTTGAAGTTGGACGGGTAACTGCTGAAGGAGAGGAACAAATAAGGCATAATAAATTAATTGTGGAATTTTTTGAAAGAGGAAATCTTGTCCTTCTTGATTCTGAGGATAAAGTAATTGTTGCATTAAATTATCGAGTGATGCGTGATAGACGCATCATCCCTAACCGTAAATTTAATTTTGCGCCTTCAAGAGGAATGGACATTAAACAAGTAGAGCTAGATGATTTTAAAACTATTATTCAAAATAGTGATCAGAATTTAATACGAACCATCATTAGGAATCTAAATATAAGTCCAATTTATGCGGAGGAAATATGTTTTAGGGCTCATATTGATAAGGAGATGCAGGTTTCGAATTTGATTGATGAAAATTACTCAAGTCTTTTTGAAAATTTAAAGGGACTTATTTCATTACTCCAAGAAAATACTATTAATCCAGTAATTAATCAAGTTAATTCCAATACATATTTAACACCTATTGATCTTGCCCAATTTTCTCTTGCTAACAAACAAATTTATAAATATTTTAATGCAGCCGCTGATGAGTTTTTCAGTTCAAAAGAAGAAATTAAGACCGTAGCTGTCGAATTAAAAGATAAAAAAACGGAATTAAGCAAAACTGAAAAAATTCTCAAAAATCAACAAAAAGCAATTCAGCAACTTGAACGGAATTCAATTCGTTATAAACAATTAGGAGATATTTTATATCAAAATTTTCAAGAAATCGAGGAATTATTGACATCAATCAAAAATGCTCATAATAATGGCCGTTCTTGGGAAGAAATAACAAATATTTTCCAAGAGGCTAAGAAAAAGAACATTAAACCTGCCCAATTCGTTAAAAAAATTAATTATAATAATGCAACTCTGCTTTTAACAATTGATGGTGAAGAATTTTCAATTGATTTTAGGAAATCTGTTGCAGAGAATGCAAATAATTTTTATACTAAAGCTAAAAAAGCAGCAGCAAAGTTGAAAGGTGCTAAAAAGGCATATCAACAATTATTTCAGCAAAAGGATAAAGTGGAACTTGAAGCAAAACTTATTGCCAAAGAAGATAGAAAACTTATTGAAAAAAGAAAAAAGCCCTGGTATGAAAAATTTCACTGGTTTATTTCATCCGATAATTTCCTTGTAATAGGAGGGCGAGATTTAAAAACTAACGAATTGATTGTACGAAAGTATATGGATAACAACGATATTTTTTTCCATGCTACATTTCAGGGGGCACCAGTTGTTGTAATTAAGACAGAAGGGAAGCAAGTTCCTGAACAGACTTTGAAAGAAGCGGCTAAATTTGCGGTAACTTTTTCAAAAGCATGGAAAAGTAACTATGGACAAGCAGATGTTTATTGTGTAAATGCAAGCCAAGTATCATTAACACCTCCATCAGGAGAATATCTGCGAAAAGGTTCTTTTATTGTTCGAGGGAAAAGAAATGAATTTAAAAATACTCCTCTCGAACTGATACTTGGCGTGAAATTTGATGAGAAATTCGCTATTATTATGGCAGGTCCACCTACAGCAATAAAGAAACATAATGATCTATTTGTTCAAGTAAAATTTGGAGATAAATCAAGTGCACATCTTGCCAAACTCATTAAAAATCGATTTTTAAAGGAAAGTTCTAATGAACACCAAAAACGGCTGGTTCAAAATCTCCCTCTTGACGAAATTCAGCGTAGTTTTCCGGGTGGTAAAGGAGAACTTGTAGAGTAAAGGAATTATTTTTTTTAATTTTCAAAAAAAAGTGTATATAACCTATCATTTGTTCAGGGAAAATTACCATAATTATCTATAAAAGAAAAAAACCGAAACGATTAAAAAAAAATATTCATGTACTAAGTTGGAGAAAAGCGTTTTTACAGGTGTAATTAATGGAAGAGAGACAAAAGTTGCTGGTTCGCGACGTCATGAATCATAAGGTTCAGGTGCTTACTTCAGCGGCAAGAGTACAAGAAGCTGCGAAAATAATGCGAGATAAAGCAATTGGTTCTATAGTGATTGTTGATCCAGAGGATAAACAGAAACCTATTGGGATAATCACTGAACGTGATATGAACAATAGAATCGTAGCAGAAAATAAAGTGCCAAGTGAGGTTGTATGTAAAGAAATAATTTCAACGCCTGTATCATCCATTTCACCTAAAGTTCTAATTACAGAGGCAATGCGCCAAATGGCAACTCAAAATATCAAGCGGTTAATTGTTATGGAAAAGCAAAAGATGGTAGGGATAATATCAGAAAGTGATATCCTCAGAATAGCGCCCTCTATGATAGAAATATTACAAGAGAAGGTACAATTAGGAAAAGAGCAGTTTAAAACGGAGTATTTAGCAGGGTATTGCCAGCAGTGCAGAAGTTGGAGTGATATGCTTGAAGAAATGGATGAAATATACGTTTGTCAAGAGTGTAAAACTACTGAAGGTTCTGCTTTTTTATAAAATACAAAGAGTGTGAAATGTTTGAAAGTTTCAGAAATACTTCAAGATGAGATTCGGAAGTTAACTATAGATAAAAATCAATTAGTAACTGATGCTCTGAATTTGATGAATAAGCATGATTTATCTATGTTATTATGTGTGAATAACGAGAAATTAGTTGGAATGATTACGGAACGGGATATTGCAGATCGGTTAGGCTCGAGTAGAGCAAAACAATTAACGCCCTCAAGGATTCATGTTTCAGGTGTAATGACTTATAATCCAAGAGTAATCAGTTCTGATACATCTGTTGAGGAAGCAGCAGAATTGATGGATCGTTATAAAGTAAGCGGATTACCGGTTGTTGATGAAAATGAGCTAATTGGATTTATTTCCCAAAATGAATTAATTTCACTTTGCACTAAATTTACAACAGTTAAAATAAAGGAATTAATGTCTAAAGTGAAAATAGAGATCTCCCCGGATGAAAGGTTAATTCATGCTAGAAAACTTATGTTTGATAATAAGTTTGGGAGCTTATTAATTACAGAGGGAGGAGAAGCTGTAGGCGTCGTTTCTGAAGGCAGCTTAGCCAGAAAATTTGCACATTTTAGGGAATCCGTTCCTGCACGGCATCAAGAAGAACGTATTCGCTATATTTTAGTCCAGGATGCGATGAAACCGCTGAGTGAATATCTAACTCCTGAATCAACAATAGCTGATGCTGCTAATATGATGATGAAACAAGGTGTTAGGGCACTACCTATTCTGAATGAAGACAATACTTTAATTGGAATAATTACTAAAGGTGATTTAACTAGGTTTATCGCTAAAGGTTTTAAGTGAATGACAGGAAAAGATCATAAATCTGTTGATCTCGTTATTAAAAACGCAAAAATTTTCTATAAACAACAGATTTTCGAGGGAGGAATCGCCGTAGATAATGGCAAAATTATTAGGGTCGGTAAGGAGTCCAAACTACCGCCCGGAGAAAGTATAATCGATGTAGAGGGCCAATTAGTCATTCCTGGAGTAATAGATATTCATGCACACTTAAGAGACTTAAAATATAGTGAAAAAGAAGATTTTCATACAGGAACCTGTGCTGCAGCAAATGGAGGTATTACAACAGTCATTGATATGCCAAATACCAATCCTCCTACAATTTCATCTGCGTTTTTGGAACAAAAAATGAAGTTCGCGCAAAAAAAAGTTGTTACAAATGTTGGTTTTTATGCAGGAATTCCAAATAAATTGGAGGAAATAGAATCCTTTAAGAAACACGGAATTTTTGGATTTAAATTATATTTAGCAAAGTCATTAAGTCAATTTGATGTAGATGATCCCGAGTTACTTCGAAACCTATTTCAAAAGGTTAAGGAAAACAAGTTTCCAATTTTGATTCATGCTGAAAGGAAAAAAGATATAGAGAAAGTATTAGAACTAGAAAAATCGGGCAAAATATCGGCACAGGATCTTTATCTTAAAAGCCATTCCGAAGAGGTAGAAAAGCGAGCCATTGAATACATTTTTGAATTGAACACACGTGTAGGTGCTCAGATTCATATTTGTCATGTTACTACTACTTCTGGGGTGGAAATTATTCAAAAAAGAAAGAATCTAGGAGATTTAGTTTCTGCTGAAGTTACACCACACCACTTATTTTTGACTACACATGATTTGAAAAAATATGGCGCCTTCGCAAAAATGGTTCCACCATTACGCCCCCCTAATCATATGACTGCCTTATGGAGAGGACTTAATGCTGGGACGATCGATATCATTGCAACTGATCATGCACCGCATTTGCTCTCCGAAAAAGAATGTGATTTTTCACTTGCGGCAAATGGAATTCCAGGATTTGAAACGCTACTACCCTTATTACTCACTGCAATGCATAAAGGAGAAATTACGCTACCCCGATTGGTTCAAGTAATGTCAGAAAATCCTGCAAAATTTTTGCATTTACCATATAAAGGAAAAATTGATGTTGGATATGATGCAGATTTAACAATTATTGCTCAAAATAGAGAACAAAAAATAAATGCAGCGAAGTTTTATTCGAGGGCAAAGTTTTCACCTTTCGATGGACGGGAAGTCAAGGGGATTCCAACAATAACAATTATAAATGGTAAGGTAATCATGCGAGAAGGAGAAATACTGGTTTCAAAAGGATCTGGGAAAATTCTTCGAAACTTAGAGCAATGAAAGGGGGATTATCTTGGAATCCTTTGTATGTGATGCAATGTTGGGGCGAACCGCACGATTTTTACGATTGCTTGGTTATGATACACTTTATAATAATTCCTTTTCTGATCCCGAATTAATAGAAATTGCAAAAGAAGAAAATAGAATTTTATTAACTCGTGATGTAGAATTACATCAACGAGCCGTAAAATTGAATATACCCTCTTTTTTATTGAAGGAAAAACATTATATTAATCGAATTGCGACGCTTGTGAAAAAAATAACCTTAAAGTTGGACTTAAATCCATCCCATTCTCGTTGTGCAACGTGTAATGCCCAAATTAGTCCAATTCCAAAAAGGGATGTGGAGGGAAAAGTGCCTAAAGGGACATTTTCTATGTTTAATGAATTCTGGATTTGTACCAATAAAAAATGTGGGAAGATTTACTATCAAGGACCTCATTGGGTTAATATCACGAAAACCTATGAACAGATTGTGGAGAAACTTAATATCTTAAAAGAGTAATAAAGTGAATTATTGTAAATGAAATCAGTTGGTGAGGAAAATTTTTTCGTTAGAGGATGGAAAATTTGCAGTGAATTTAGCTCGAGAAGCAGTTAGGACTTTTGTTGAAACCCAAAAGAAAATTGAACCACCTTCTACATTCCCTGAGAAGTTTAAAGAAAAAGGTGGAGTATTTGTAACATTAAAAACTATGAGTAAGAAATTGGAAAAAGTTGAAAAAGATCTTCGTGGTTGTATTGGATTCACTCAGCCTGTTTATCCTCTAATTGAAGCAATTGTTGAATCGGCAATTGCTTCGGCTACGCGAGATTCACGTTTTCATCCACCTTATGGTCCTGGACCTGTAAAGCCAGAAGAATTAAAAAATATCGTATTTGAGGTTAGTATTCTTACCCCACCTGAACTCTTAGAAGTTAAAAATTCCAATGAATACCTAGAAAAGATTAAAATTGGCCGAGATGGGTTAATTATTCAGCGAGGGGGGTTTTCGGGACTCCTACTTCCACAGGTCCCCGTAGATTGGAAGTGGGATATTGAAACCTTTCTTGAACATACATGTAATAAGGCATTTATGCCTCCAGATTGTTGGAAGAAACTTGATACAAAAATTTATACGTTCCAAGCAATTATATTTGAAGAAATTGAGCCATTAGGTGATATACGCCGTAAAGAAATAGGTGAAGATTAATGGAATTGCCTGATTTTATCGTAAAGAAAAAAGTTAAGAAGTTTTTGGAGGAGGATATCGGATTTGGAGATATTACTACCAATACCATTATAGAAGGAGCTGGACCTAAGGGAAAAGCCCAAATTTTAACAAGAGAGGTAGGCATTGTAGCAGGCCTCAGAGAAGTATCTATTCTCTTTGATTTTTTTCATGTGAAGAGTCAGTTGAAAAAAGAAGATGGCGCAAAAATCAAAGCCAATGACATATTACTGGAATTAGAAGGACCGATAAAGGGCATTTTGAAAGGAGAACGAACGGCGTTAAATTTACTTATGAGAATGAGCGGCATTGCGACTGCTACCTATAAATTAATAGAAAAAGTTCGCCCAATTAATCCTACTGTGAAAATCGCCTGTACTAGAAAAACTACTCCGGGATTTCGTTATTTTGAGAAAAGGGCAGTTCAATTGGGAACGGGAGATCCACACCGTTATAGGTTAGATGATATGATCTTGATTAAGGATAACCATCTTAAGATTATTCCAGATATACCGAAGATTATCAAACAAGTACGGGAAAAATTGAGTTTTAGCAAGAAAATTGAAATTGAAGTAACAACATTAGAACAAGCTCTTGAGGCGGCAAAAGAGAAAGTAGATATTTTAATGCTGGATAATTTTACAATTTCTGATATTCAAAAAACAATTGATTCATTAAAGCAAAATAATCTGCGAGATTATTTAATTCTTGAAGTATCAGGTAATATCACGCCAGATAATATTTTAGAATATGCAAAATTGGATTTGGATGTAATTTCATTAGGTTATTTAACTCATTCTATAAAAGCCTTGGATGTTACTTTGGATTTGCAATGATTAAAGCGAAACTTTTAAAATTTACTAAATATTCTGTAAAGTAACAATTCAGAAATATTCGCCGAGATAGCCTAGAGGCGAGGCGGTGGACTGCAGATAACTATAAAAAAGTAGCGATCCACTATACGAGGGTTCAACTCCCTCTCTCGGCTCTTGATTTTTCTCACTTTCATGGAATAAGCGTTAATTTAATTTCTTTTATCCCTTGAAATTCTTCGTCAACTAATTTATCAATTTCATTCTCTTTTTCAATATCTAAAATCTTTTCTAAAGTTCCATGAGTTTCAGGATATTGAGGTACAGCGCTACAACTCGGGACTTGCATAATCGAACTGGAGTAAAGCCCTAATTTTCGACTCAAATTCATAGTTTCGTTCTTTTCAAATCCTATCAAAGGACGAAAAATTGGAATTTTGACTGATTGGTTTAATACATAAAGATTATCTAAAGTTTGAGATGCCACCTGCCCAAGGTTTTCCCCTGTGACGATCCCTTTAGCATTTAAACGGTGTGCTAATCGTTCAGCTACTTTATACATCGTCCGTTTACAAAAGATACAAGTCAATTTTGGAGGAACGACTTCCTTAATTCGTTCTAATGTATGCCCATGGGGAGCACTAAAAAACGTTATTTGTTTATAAGGGCTGTATTTAAATAATTCACGCAGTACTTTAGTTACGCGTTCATAAGCAGCAGACGTTGTAAAAGGAGTATTATCACAATAGAGAGGAAAAATATCGCATCCCCGTTTCATGATTAACCAAGAAGCAACAGGACTGTCGATTCCTCCAGAAATTAAACTAATTAATTTTCCCTGTGACCCATAGGGTAATCCAGCAAAACCTTGTAAGGTTTGATTAAATAAAAAACAATTTTGATCCCGTATTTCAATATTGATTGTGTGCATTGGATTTGTTAAATTTACTGAAATTTTTCGTTCTGCTAAATTTTCTAAGATAAATGCCCCGACTTCAGTTGAAATGTCTTGTGAAGTAAAAGAATGATTACCTACACGCCTCGTTTTAATGGCAAAAGTGTCGTTCATTTTTAAATTTGGGTCTGCTAACTTTAGGGCAGCATCCCGAATCTCTTTTCGATCGCTCGAAACTTGGAATGCAGGACTAATGGAAACGATCCCAAAACAATTCTTTAATTCTTCACTAGCTTTTGCTATATCAGATGTATATAGAAATAAACGACCCCTTGTTGGAAATAATTTCAATTTTTCATAAGAAATCTGTTTTCTTTGCAGCATTTGCTGAATTCGATTAGTGAGAAGATTCTCTAGTTTCCGTCGCACTTTTTTGCTCTTTAATCCAATTTCCCCATATCTTATTAATAGGAGGTTAAAAAATTCCTCTTGCATCCAGAAATTACTCCTTTTGGGCTTAATAAATTTGAAATTCATTGCAATAGAATTTTATTATATGCTGTTTTATATAGAATAAATTCATTATTAGAATTTCATAAGCAAAGCACTAAAATATTTAGGTTGTGGCAAAAATTGGTGAAAGACAAGCTGACCGATGCCGAAAAAGAGCGATATACTCGCCAACTCGTTATTAAAAATTGGGGCGAGGCAGCGCAAATTAAATTGAAACAATCAACCATTGCAATTGTGGGAATGGGGGGATTAGGAAGCCTTACTTCAATTTATGCCACAGCCGTAGGTTTTGGCAAAATAAAGATCATAGATCATGACGTCGTTGATCTGAGTAATTTAAATAGGCAGGTCGTACATTCTACTCCAGATGTTTCAAGAAAGAAAGTGGAATCGGCTAAAGAAAAATTGTCCTCTTTGAATCCCGAAGTTGAAATTGAGCCTTATCCAGTTAAACTTACTGAAGATAACATAGAGGACATTATAAAAGATTGCAATATAGTACTGGATTGCCTAGATAACTTTCAAACTCGATTTCTTTTGAATCGTACATGTGTAAAGCTTGAAAAGTCATATGTCCACGCTGCGTGCTACGCGTTTGAAGGGCGAGTTTTAACTATCGTGCCAAACAAGGGGCCATGTCTCCAATGCTTTTATCCAAAAGAGCCACAAGAAATGAAAACCATTCCAGTGGTAGGTGCGGCCGTAGGAATTATGGCATCGGTCGAAATTACAGAAGTTGTCAAGCTCATTACTGGAATTGGGAAGCCTTTAATTGGACGTCTATTGATTATTGACGGGCAAAATATGAATTTTGACATAATCGAAGTTAAACGAAACCCGAAATGTCCTGTGTGTAGTTGAAACGTTAGAAAACTCACACTTTTTTAAGTCAAATCACCACATGCACAAAACCTTTCATGTATTAAATCGTGCATCTCTTCTAATCCAAAAGGCGGATCAATAGCTGAAGTTGAAATTACCCGCATCGAAGGAGTTAATTCTACTACAGCTTGATGTGCTATTAATGCAAGCTCAGTAATGGAGCCTAATTGCTCAGAGAGGACACGGTCCTTGAGATATTGGGGATCTTGAATCATTTTAATGATTTTTGAATCCTTAGAAAGTAAATCCGCTTTATGGAGAATATAAACCATCTCGATCCCCAGTTGGATTTGGACTGCAATGGCCAAAAGTAAACCAACGATCAAATTCGAGGCAGATCGGGTTAATTCGGCATCTAAGATAAAAATCGCTATAGTTGGAGATTTAATTTTTAGTTGTTGAAGAAAAAGAGGGCCTGCTTCTTTAAAAACAAAAGCTTCCAACTGGCCAGGGGTATCAATTAAAATAAAGTCAGAATTAAAAGAGTTAATTTTGTTAATTACTAAATCTTTTTGCTCTAATAGCAATTCATTTGCTCTAAGCATTGCTCCATTTGGACCTAATTTATCTTTTTTCATAATTTCACTAATAGTAAAATAATTTCGAATATCTAAATCTGGAGAGAATGGAATATATTCTACACCTGCATCCAAATTTACGAAACGAACCGATTCATGGCGATTTTGTTTCAACCATTGCCCATAAACATTGCATAGAGTTGTTTTTCCGCTGCCTGCTGTCCCTAGAAAGATGATATTCATATTATCCCTTTATAAATTAACTTTTCTTTTGACTACTTAATTCTCTCGATCTCTCAGTTGCCGCTTTAACAGCGTCTATAAGTGCAGCACGAAAATTTTGTTCTTCCAAAACGGCAAGTCCTCGGATGGTAGTTCCTCCTGGAGAGGTTACCTTATCTCTCAAAACGCTAGGATGGTCACCTGTATCTAAGATCATTTTAGCAGCACCTAGAGTAGTTTGAACGGCTAAAATGGTTGAAATATCTCTTGTTAGTCCAAGCTCCACTCCAGCATCGCTAAGCGCTTCAATCGCTAGGAATATATAGGCAGGTCCAGACCCACTCAATCCTGTTACTACATCCATTAACTCTTC
Source organism: Candidatus Helarchaeota archaeon (assembly GCA_013375405.1). The sequence goes on along the minus strand of JABXJU010000028.1, from coordinate 5,739 downwards.
TTTTACTTCTACGACTTGCCCAATCGATTTAAATATCGTTGTTGCAAGATGAAAAGATTCATCAGTTGCGTGTTTTCCTTTACATAATGCAGAAACTGCAGCATTTACTGTGGCGCAAATATTTGGCATAACTCTAATAACTGAAATTTCTTTCCCAATTGATTTTTCAATTAAAGAGGTTTTTATTCCAGCTGCAACTGAAATTATAAGAATATATTTTTTATCTTGCGTGGAAATTTCGTGAAGTACTTCTTCGATTTGTTGAGGTTTTACAGCAATAAGAACGATATCCACCTCGTTTAGCAGGTTCTTGTTATTAGAATAAGTTTTAATCTTATACTGGTCTTTTATAGCGTTCAATTTTTTTTCATCGATGTCAGCTGCATGAACATTAGTGGGATTTAGTTTTGCAAATTGAATTAAACCTCGTATTATAGATTCACCCATATTTCCGGTTCCAATTACACCTATATTCTTGTTTTGGATATCCATTTAAATCACTAAGAAATTTCATTAAATAAAAACCACGTATAATTATTCTTTTCCATAAGTTCGGAGGTATAAAAAATTATACAAATTTTAACTAGGGTAGTTTCAATAATTTCTGCTAGAGAAGAGAGGCTAGACTTTAAAAGAAGACTGAGAGAAAAGGGAAATAGAAAAATGAAATTAATCTATTTCAGTTCCACAATTAGTACAGAATTTTGCGCCGGGGGTAATTTCTTCCCCACAAGCTGGGCAAAAATCACCTGCGTCAATATTACTGCCAGTAGGGGAAATTTGAGTGTCAATTGGTGAACTAGGAGAACCAGGTGTTGGAGTTTGTGGAACACCACCAATTTGTGGTGGTGTAATAGTTTCGGGGGAGGCGGAAGCAGGAGGTTGGGTGAATGTGTTAGGTTTTTGAGTGGAATATGGTCCGGATGGTTGTTGTGGATAAGTGGGAGGGTATTGACCAGGAGGGTATTGTTGTGGAGGATATGGCCCAGGATATGCAGGAGGATAAGCTGGCCTAGCAGATAATTGCTTTCTTAAGGCATCCATCGAATACCAGAAAGAAGTAGAAACTACCTTTTTTATTTTACCATGAGTGGGGCAATTTAGTAGAAGTAAAGTTTTATCACCTTCGGTCCTTTGACGGATGTCAGTTAAATTGAAGCCACATTTAGGACACTCGTAGAGATGTTTAATTACTGAGGGCATCCATTCATTTTGCTGTTGCATATTAAATTTACGTTTTCCGGCATGTTTATTTGAACATTGAACCTCAAATAATGCAAAACCCTTCTTACTAACCATAATTTTGCCAATACTTAATTGTTTTTGACATTTTCTACAGATGAATTCGCCTTCAATGGGATCCATACTCTCTTAATCTCCTTAAAAACAAATAGTTTCAATTAATTGATATAGTTCATAATACTTAAAATGCAACGTTTTTATCAAACTCAATTTATAGATATATGTCGTTTGTTTCTATTTAAATCTTAGTGAAAGAAGGATATTTTAGTGAAAGAGGAAAAATGAGAATAGAGGGGTAATTAAATTCAAGAAAATAGTTCAAATTATTATTATTCTAGCAATTATTTGGTAAACAGAACAAATTAAACCCATTAATTTACTGGTAGTGATTATTGTTTTAAGTTTGGTTTTTTAGTAAGGCAAGTGAATTTAAATTTAAATATCAATATAAAATTTTTAAATATGAAAATAAGTGTGGTAATTAAGGCTGCTGAATTTCTACTAACAGAGTTTTTTACAATATGATGGAGATGGTAAGTTGGCTGCAAACCCTGAAACGATATTAGCAAAAATTTTGAGAAGTTCTCAAAGTATTAAACAGGTATTAATCTGTGATAAAGTTGGGTTAGTAATTAGTAAGGTGCTTCGGATTAAACCTATTGAAGGAATTGGAGCATTGGAATCCTCAATCTTTAGAGCAGCAGAAGATGTTTGTGAGTTTCTTTCACTAGGCAAAAGCGTAATACATATTTCTGTTTTTTCAGATAAATCAATTATTGGAATTGATATCGGATTAGGATATCTTGTACTTGTAATAGAACACAAAATAAAGTGGATTCTTGATTCACAATTAATTAAAACATGTTTAAATGATTTAATTAATATATGGGTTTCGGAGCTGGGGCTAGAAGGCTATGATTTCTCGGTTATACAAGGAATCCATCAAATTTTATCAGTCGTGTTTTCAGGTACCATCACGCCATCACACCCATTTCAAATTCAAGGAGGGGATGTAGTACAAGGAGTTTTATCTATAAGTAATCCATTATTTCTTGCTAATTGTATTACGAATGAACTTGGATTACCTATTGGATTTGATTCAAGCCAGTCGATCGACATTGGCTCAGAAGAATTTGGAGGAACCCTGTTATCCTTAGATGCAGTTGCAAAAGAAAAAGGAGAAAACGCAGCACTTGGCACTCCCGTTTTTTCAGCTGTTTTCACGAATCAAAATAAAGGGATTTTAACATGTCATGCGGGTCTATTAGAAGGAATTGAACCGTTGGTGTTTCAATCACTTTTTGAATTGAGAGATGGCTTTATTCCTGTTCTCACCGAAATCAATAATATGATTTCGGCAATTTCAAAGGAATATGGGGATGAGCAAATGCAATATTTCATGGGAACTGTTGAGAATCTTGTCCGCCAAATTTACCCAAGTGAAAGGAAAGCAGTTACTGTTCCCGTAGCTGCTGAAGATGATAAGCGAATTCAAGCGATCCTTGCTGAAATGGGAAAAAATATCGAAGAATCTATCAATTACTATATGAGCATGCTTGGTGATTTAATGGAATTAATCTCATCGCGGGCACTAGAAATCCGGAAATCAATAGAAAGCTATGATTCTGACTTTAGTAAATGGTTAAATGTCAATACTAAGGGAATTCAACATCCTCGCATTCAAAGTGAATTGAGGAAATGGGAAGATGCAAAGAATCTAATTAATACAAAATTAAAAGCTTTAACTGACTAATCTTTCACTTACAGAAAGGTTCTCTACGTTCGATAGCCTGCTGAAATAATTTGTATAATTCTTTATTTGACCTACCATTTTGAATTGGAGTTAAGATATCAATCAGATTATCGTTTCGCATTAGACACGGTTTAATCATACCTGTACTAGTAATGCGAATGCGATGACAATTTGCACAAAATTTTGAATTGTGAAAGGGTTTTACTATTTCGATTTCGGCCCCATTTTTCAAATAATATTTTTTTCGGTTCTGCATATCTCGGATTTTCGTATTTTTTATTTGGACCTCTAGATATTCTTCGATATCATCTAAATCCATATGATATTGTTCAAAAACGCTTAAACTGTCCATAGGTACAAGTTCAATCAACTGTAAAATAAGACTATTTTCTTTTGCAAATGTGATTAACTCAGGAACTTCAGTTCTATTAACTCCTTTTAATAAAACCATATTTAATTTAATAGGCGCAATTCCACACTTTAGAGCTTCTAGAATACCCTTTTTAACTTGGTCAATTAATGAACTGTTTTGCCCAGTAATTTTCGCATATTTTTGTGGATCTAAAGTATCCAAACTTACATTAATTCTATTTAAGCCACCACTACATAACTTCTTAGCATATTTTTCGAGAAAAATTCCATTAGTTACTATAGAAACATCCTCAATGGAAGGGATCTTATTGGTTTCATGAATTATTTCTGGTAAATCCTCTCGTAAGAGTGGTTCGCCTCCAGTATATTTTACTTTCGTTATCCCGAACTCATTGGAGAGCCGCACGATCTCAATAATTTCATCTACTGTCATTTCTCGCTGGTTATTTTCGCTTTCCCCCTCACGATGGCAATAAATACAATTTAAATTGCAACGTTGAGTAATTGAAATACGAATCGCAGTAAGCGGTCGATTAAACTTGTCTAATACCATTTAAACATGCCTACAATCTAATTCAATATAACAATAAAAGAAATGTTAAATAAATTTTTCAATTCTGAAAGTCTCTAAAAAAAATACGCTTGTCTTTTTTACTTTCTTTTATCTTATGTTTTTTGCAAAAAGAAAGAAATCATGATTCCTTCCTTCGATAATGGAGATACAAACTTACGACGACTAAAATTATCATCAATATTAAACAGACAATCATTACGTAAGTGAATAAAACGTTATTTGCAGGTTCGGGGAAGTATCCGGTTAAAATTATTACTATGATTGTAAAGATAAATGTCCCAAGAAACACTATTCCTGAAGCTAAATATTCCATTATTCCGACTTTTGTACGATCTCCTACTAAATTGTAAATAGCGTCTTTAATGACTTGATAATTAAATATAATTACCATAAGGGCTGTGATAATACCAATTTCTAACCAAGCCTTTGGAATCACAAAAGGTAGAATGAAATCTAATCCAATAATTTTCAAATCTACGATTGTAAAAATCATTTCAGGAATGTATCCGACTGTGCCTGCAATAACTATAGCTAGAGTTTCTGTTTTTCGATTTTTATTAAAAAATTCAATCTTTTTTAGTGAATGATACAAAAATCCAACAGTAAAGCCAGTTAATAATTTGCCAGGAATTAGCGCTGGGTTAGCAAATCGAAATGATGGGACAATTCCAACAATAGCCCCAGTAATTGCTCCTAAAATTGCGCCTCCTCCTATTGCTACAATATATGTGCCTATATGGGCGAAATCTAAAGCTGTATTAGGACCAATAACAAAATATGTGGATAGTATTGCGAATAATGAACCTAAAGCACCCATCATAGCAACAAAAGCTATTGCTTTTGTACTCAGAAGTTTCTTATCACCAGTTAAACTCATTTTATATCCCATTTTTGCTTTTTTTATATCTTCATCTTTTAGGAAAAATAAAGGATTCTTTCACCTTCTTTTTCTACGAAGATTATTCGCATTAAAAAGATTGTTACTAAAATTTGAGTAGAACTATTTACGATTGAAATAAACTTGAGATATTAAAATTAATAGAATGTTATTTAGAGATAACTGAAAAAAGGTGAACGGTAGAGGAGAATTTTTGGAAATTTTGCAGAGAAAAAAAAAGTAATTAAACAGATAATTCAAAAAGTATTGCACTATGTGGAATTACAAACGCATATTGTTTCCGCACAACTACGGTATGGTAATAATCAGCCAAACCTAAAAATCCTTTGATGACGGATTCATCACCATCGTATTTGAACAATACCTCTACGCTAACCCTTCCCTTTCCAATGAGACATTTATTATAGACACGATCATCAATGAGAGGGATTTTCATTTCATTTACTATCTCATAGACTCGTTTAATAAAAGCTTCCTTATCAATTTTTGGCATAAAACCAGATCTCCAATTTCATTAATAGTAGTCATTACACCTTAGTAATTTAGCAAATGATATTCTCAATTGTATAATAAATATTTAATGATTGTGTTATGCAATTTTTATTTTTCTTTTTAAAGCTAAAAAAATATAAAATTTTATTTAAACTAAAATAAAATAGGGTAGATTTATATTTTTATTTCAATTTTTTTATTATTTTTCGCCTTTCATGATGCTTTTCAGTCGTTTTAATTCCTTTAACATCTCATCTCGTAACCCTGAGATTGTTGGTGCGCCTGCGGGGCCAGTAGAAACTGTAGGGCGGGGCGGCCCTGCGATTGAACTTGGGGTTGGAGGGCGAGGGGGTCCCACGGCAGGGGGTCCTGCGGCCACTGGTGGTAGAGGGGGTCCCACGGCGGGAG
>JABXJU010000203.1 GCA_013375405.1 Candidatus Helarchaeota archaeon | reverse complement strand
CGAAGACGCCGTCGTGATTTCTCAATTGAGCGGATTGTGAGAGAGGTCGAAGTAAATGCTAGTAGTAGTGATTTTAATTCCTTTCTATTTACGGCCACTGAAGACGCTTTACTTTACGGATGTCGTGATCCAAAATTTATTCCAAACGAGGAAGCAGTGCTAGATTTATATAACGCAATTGCAAGGGTAGAAGGTGTCCAATATATTGCGCCGGCTCATATTTCACTGGCTGCAGTAAATGCTGCGCCTAATTTGATTCCGCATCTCACAGAAATTTTTGATGAATGCGCAAGCTCTCTTCCTAAAAATGTCACGCGAAAAGGTTTAGTTAGTTTTAATAAAGAACGTTTTTATGGGGCGGAAATCGGAATAGAGAGCGGATCTCCTCGTATTATTCAAAAATTTATGCCCGGAAAAGTTCTCCCGTTCTCCCCAGAAGAATGGCCCGAAGTGGTTATGCAGGCGCTTGGTATTCTAAATGATAGTAAGTGGGTGCCACTTACTTCGATGATGGTAGGCATGCCGGGAGAGACAGAAGAGGACACGATTAAGTCTTTAGAATTATTGGATCGGTTTAAAAATACCGTAAAAATGGTATTAATTCCTGTTTTTTTCACTCCGTTGGGAGATTCTACGCTCTGGAATAAACGGGCTGCTAATCTAGGCGCTTGCACGGAATTACAGAAAGAATTTTTCATAAAATGCTGGGCATATAACATGCATACATTCTCTGATGATTGGGCACAACAAACCCTCGCAAAAATAGGGGTCCCTATTGCAGGCGGACTAATTTACAACCTATATTATCGCTGGAAGAAACATCGATCCTTCTATCGTGATCTCATTACCACAATATGTAAACTTAGATGACTGATTTAACTATTATTAAATTGAAGTTAATCAATCAAATATTCTTCTTTAACTTGTGAAATAACTGAAAAAATTACACCAGCAATTCCTAAAATAATCAATGTATTAATTAGTGACCAATCCTCCATGAGGCCTAGTAAGGGAAAAACGATGACTAAAGACAGCGTTTGAAACATATTGATTGTGGAAAGTACCGTGGCTCTCTCTGGAGATGGGATATGTTTATTTAAGTAATTCATGAGAAGTGGAAATCGGGAAAAACCAAAACCGGCGACGAGAACTATGGATATTATCATAAGGGGAATGAAGGAAAACGCCAGACAGACACCCCCTACAATCAACATGACACCTGCTATAAATGCGCTAAAAAATATAAAACGTCTTTTAGAGCCCAGGAAATTTTCTAGCTTCTCATAACTATTCAGTATCACTATTTCGCAGGCAACCCAAATAGCGTGAATTATGCCGAAGTATATTATATCAATGCCTAATTGCATTAACATCGATTGATATAACCAGAACATCGAAAATGTAATTGCTCCAATCGATATCATATTGAATGCAAGAATTTTCAGAATCTTGCTCTTATAGAAAATTTTTACACCATCTTTCAGAATTCCTATATATGATTTTTTTTCCACAGTTTGACTCATTGGGGGTTCTGTAAAGGTCAAAGCACTAATTAAAGCTGCCCCAAAAGAAAAAGACATGAAAAGCATTGTACTTCTCACGCCGAGAGTTGAAGCCATGATTGATCCTACTGCTGCACCCACCATAAAACCTATTAACGCAAAACTTTCATACCGTCCGAAGATTTGCTTCGATTTCTCTGTCTTTTCAATAGTTTTTAAGCTATCATAGACAAACGCATGACCTGCACCTGATATTAACGCTTCCGCCAATGCCCATAAAAATTCACCAATCATAAAGATGAAAAAAATGGGGACGCTTGCGTAAATCAGAACCGCAACTACATGTACAATACACGCTAAAACGAGCGAATATTTCCTACCTAAATAATCTGCAATTGTCCCTGTTGGGATTTCAAAAATGAAAATCCAAAGCATGAACCATGCTTGTAGAATCATTATTTGCGTGAAAGTAATACCGCCCCAAACTGTGAAAAATGGAACTATAACTCCCCCAATAAAATGCAAGGACACGAATAATCTGAAAATATAAGCTTTCCGAATATTCTTTGTAATTTGGTCTGTCATTTTTCTTCATTTACACCCCATAAGATTTAGAAAATAATCTCTCCTCCTTTATTAACTTCTCTATTTTGATTTAATTAAATTCTTAAAGCATGAAATAGATAATTTACCGTCTAAATAAAGGCATCATCAATTTTTTACATAAAAGATTTATATTCAAGATTAAAGAAATTTCAAAATAACTATAATGAGATGAGTCATTGAATGAGTATAAAGCAAAGATTAGAGAAATCTGCGAAGATTTTGGGTCGGTTTTCAGGAATAATAGAGGTTTTCGGGGCTTTTTTATCAAATGCGAATGTATATTTTAATGTAACAGATGATACTTCTTACACTTTAGAAATTCGTGATCTGGCTACTACAGTATCTGAGGGTAAAATTCAACCGGTGACGCTTGAGATAATCGGAACGAAGGAGAATTTCCTTGAGTTTTTACAAGGGAATATTACTTTCCCCAAGGCCTGGGTAAACGGAAAACTCAAAGTGAAAGGTGTTCGCAATAATTTATTGAGCGCCTTTACAATGGGTATGGTCATAGGAGGCGTTTAGGAGGCTGTATAATGGCAACAATTACTGAAAAATTAGCGCAATATGCGTTTGAAATGAAATTTACTGATATCCCAGAGAAAATAATAAAACTCGGAAAAATGCAATTAATGAATTTAATTGCGACCATCTTTGCAGGAACTAAGATGCGTCCTGGACAGATTGCACTTGAAGCATTTCAAGATGCTGGAGGTAATCCGCCCGCCAGTATTATCACAACGAAGAAGAAGGTTGGACTTGATAAGGCGGTATTCATCAACGGGGTATTTGCTCAAGCCTTAGATTATGAGGATTATGGTATGCCCATGCATTGTGGGTGTACTACAGTGCCTGTCAGCCTCGGATATACAGAAGTAATGGAACTTTCCGGGAAAGAATTACTGCTTGGAATGATTATTGGCAATGAGATCAGTTGTAGGATTGGATTAAGTCTTTTTCCATCTCTCACCACCGGTCAAACATGTGATCCCCTTGTTCATCCTATATCTGCAGCGGTCATTGGTGCAAAGCTGATGAATCTCAACCTCGAACAGATGACTAATGCCATTGGTATTGCGGCTTACCTTCCTCAATGGCCTATTCTAAAAGGATTCTTTGGTCCTCACACAAAAACGCTCACTTCTGCCCTTCCTGCTCAAAACGGTGTCATCGCATGCCAGCTTGCTGCCAAAGGATTTACTGGGTCTCACAATATTTTTGATGCTCCAGATGGTTTCTGCAATTTCATGACAAATATGCCTTCCCCGGGGCGAATCGTGGAAAAACTTGATTATGAGCATTGGCTAACCAACACTCTCGCGTTCAAATTATATCCTGGATGCGCTTATCTCGATGCTCCCCTTGATTGTGTCTTTGAGATCCTCGAAAAGAATCCAAATATGGATCCTGATGAGATTAAAGCGATTAAAGTGAAATTACCGGGGCTTGGGACTGTCAGCATGGATCTTGCTAATCGACATGCTGCCACTCTAAAAGGTCTTAAAGAACCAGATTCTTCTTACGCTATTCTTAACTTTAATGTCCCCTACAATATTGCTGCTGCCCTCATTGACAAAGAACTCACGCCGAAACAATTCTTAGATGACCGAATTTTCGATCCCAAAATCCATGAATTAGCCAAGAAAGTTACCGTTGAAACGGATATAGCCATGACCATTCAAATTTTCACCTCATTCCTTCCTAAAGGTATGAAAATCACTGATGCCCAGTCTAACATGTTCAATACACTCATCTTTGATGCCATTAAGGGCGACTTCAAATGGGAATTTGGTGCGAGGGTCTTGGTTAAAATGAAAAATGGGGAGAAATATAAAGCCTCCACAACTATTGCCAAAGCAGCTCCTGGGAATCACGATAAGCAATACATTATCGACAAATTCAAGCAAGAAGCCGCCTACATCGGGTTTGATTCCGCTAAAACTAACGAGCTCATTAAAATTTTTGAGAATATCGAAGAGTATGATTCTATCCAAGAATTATTACAACATATTACGTAATTTAAAATGAAAATCTTAGCCATCGCGGATCCTCATCTCGGGAAACTCGAGAAGATGGTCCAACGCTTCTATTACCCACCTAATTACTTTGAACAACTAGCAGCAAACATTGCCGCGGAAACACCTCCCGCTGATCTCCTCCTCATTGCAGGTGATCTACTTTGGACAAAAGAGTATTTGGAAGCAACTGAAAATTTACAACAACTTCAAGCCCTTAAAGCTCGAAATATCTGTTTTATCGAGGGCAATCATGACCATTGGGTTTTAGATTACGCGAAAATGCAACAACTCTATAATACTCCTTCCTTTTATTTTCTCAGCGGGCGATCTTTTATTCTCGAAAATGTGGGTGTTTGTGGCGTTCGTGGTACCGAGCGACACTCATCTCTGAAAACTCGTGAATTCCTTCATCTACAAAATGCCTTGAAAGAGCTTACTAGTGCTGATATAGATCTGGCTATCTGTGTTATTCATCATCCACCCACCTCTCTCATTTTTAAAAATCCAGAGGATTCCTTTGCGGAAGACCAATATTTCGCGCTTATGGAAGATTATGGCATAAATAAAATTGTATATGGTCATCTCCATGTGAATCATCAATATAAAATCAATCTTTATATGAAAGTTGATAATATCGAGCTGTATTGTACGTCTATAGATTTTTTCGATTGGAAACCTGTGCGAATTCTATAAGACTCCCCCTTTTTTTGAATCATAATGACTTATTTAGGGGAATAACGAAGTTGATTTGGTGATAAAATGATTACAATTATAGCAATTTTAAAGGTAAAAGACGGAAAAATGGAAGAAGCTATCGAAGTTTTGAAAGAGATCGTTCCAAAAGTACGAGAATCTGAGACTGGATGCAAAGCCTACATTCCCCATACGGTAAAAGGCGCAAAAAATAAGAATTCAATCATCTTTTATGAAAAATACGAGGATAAAGCCGCTTTAAACCTCCATTCAGCCTCTCTACCAGATAATTTTAAAAAATTAATTCCTCTCTTGGAGGGCGGAATGGATATAAAGACTTGCTCGGAAATTATCTAAATTGTTACAATTTGCCAATACTTTCTTTTATTCTTTTTATTTACAAAGAAAGGAGAACTTGTATGACTGAGATCATCGATGAAGACGGGCAGATTAATTATGATCAAGCACTTCTTGATCTAAAAACCTTTCTATATGGTCGAAAAGGGAAAATCGATACACATATCCATTTACACGATCTAAAATTTTATGTAAAAAACATAAGATTTGTTCTCCGCTCACTGTCATTGGCAGTTATTCGCAAAGTGATTTCCTTATGGATTGAATTAGGATATCGAACACTAAGTCGCTATCTTAATTTAAATGTTATAGCGGTTCTTAACAAACTCAAAGAACGGGAAAAAACACAGAGGGCAAAACATGAAAGATGAGTCAATGACCTCGATGGAACGTTTCCATACGGCTGTCGTTTTGAAGGAACCTGATCGGGTTCCTATTGCTCCCTTAATGGATTATTATTATGCCAATTGTGCAGGTATTACGGCGAAAGAATATGTGTTGGGTGATTTCAAAATTGCTGCAGATGCTGTAAAAAAGACGTATTGGCGGCATGGAGGCGACTTGGATATGGTGCATATTCCCATCGGCAGGATTTATGCATTTTTTGAACCCTTTCCAGCTGCGCACTCCGGCTTTTATAGTCCTTTACAGGTACCAGATATGATAGGTGGCTCCCTTCAGTTTGTTGAAGAGCCTATTTTAGATATTTCTGAATTTGATTTAATTATGGACGAAGGATTTTCCCAATTATGGCGTCCCCTTTCCATCGAGAAAGTTCAACGCACTCAAATTGAGTTTCTCCAGATACTCAAATTTGCAGAGTTCTGGGAGAATAAAATGAATGTACCCTTATATACGCTTACAGCAACGATTACTCCTCTAGAAACGCTCTCCTATCTGTGCGGTCTCACGAAATGGTCTCGGTATATTCACAAATATCCTGAAAAGATGGAAGAAATGTGCGATTTCATGATTAAAGGATTGCTCGCCAATGATCTATTTTTAAAAAAATTAGCTCAAAGCCGCAGTAAACATTCGTACGTCTGCCTTGAAAGAGTTTCTGCTTCATTTATTTCTCCAAAAATTTTTGAAACTCTTGTTTTACCCTACCTTAAACAAATTGTAAAGATAAATAACCGGCTTGGTTATATCAACCTCTTTCACATGGATACGGATTGGACACCTTTCTTCGAGTATTTTCTTGAACTCCCGAGAGGCCACTATATCCTTCACTTAGAAAACTCAGATATTTTCAAAGCGAAGGAGATTCTTGGCGACCGCTTCTGTCTAATGGGGAACGTGAATAGCACCTTGCAAAAATTAGGCACTCCGAAACAGATTATGGACCATTGTAAAAAGCTCGTCGAGGTTTGTGGTGAGGGTGGTGGCTATATTCTAGGATCTGGTTGCGAAATTGCCTCCGATGCACCGTTTGAGAACATTCAAGCTATTGTAGATGCTGGAAAAAGATATGGAGTCTATCGTAAGTAATATCAAAATTACTTCACTATGAATAGCCCAGCATTAATCTAAGAGTACTGAAACTCGTGATGATGTTAGATAGCCTTTCGCTTTTAAGCTATAAATTGAATCAATGATATGTCCCTTTTCTTCTCCGAGCATATTTAATGCGTTCCTGACCAAATCCCCTATGTAAAAAAACCCTTGATCAGTAGTTATGTGTGCGGCTAAATTGTATATCCTTTTTTCGAGGTCAACTAGCTTCTTCATTTGGTCTGGCGAGAGGTCAATACTAATATGAGGTTGAATCATACTTCTATCAAAGTATTGCTCCACTATTGAATCAATAGGTTTGAATACAGAGATATTTCCCTTGAATCGCATAAATTCTGAATTGTACTGCCTTTCAACGTCCATAGCAAATCTAAGAACTTTATCCTTAAGCGATTCCGAAATGGCCCCTTCCAAAATCAGTATAAATTGTACGAACTCTCGAGTAATCCCAAAGATATTAAAATCTTGGTATATAATTTCCCATTCCCCGGTTTCAATAGCGCCCTTCTTTTCTTTTATTCCTAATTCTTTTTGGAATGCGGAGATTGCGGTTAAGAATCCGCTCATCAATTGATAATCTAACTCTTCGGCTTTAAAGGAATAGTTATAGAGCGACATGCCCGAATCTTTCTTCAAAATCATGATATAATCTAGGTTGGAGATGTCTTGGAACTTAATTAGGGATTTCCCCCACTTTTCCTGTAAACTTCTGAGTTTCCGACGTTTATAGCCATATTTATAAGCTACAACTATACCAATAACTGCGCCTATAGGAGGAAGCCAGTAAGGAGAAAGTTGCAAGATATAAATTATATACGAAATAACAGTTACATCAGTCTCCGAAGTAGCTCCTATTACATAATCTGGGCCATCGTATCTTACAACCACTCTAACCGTACCAACGTCTGAGGGCACCTTCAAACTGACGGTTGCGGTTCCAGTGACATCAGTACCAGCAGTTTTTACAATAATTGGTCCAGCCCCATCATAATAAAATTCAAAAGTAACGATTTCACCTGCGGGGGGTGTCCCGTTAATCAGTAAAGTAGCACTGATTTCTAGAGTTTCCCCTTCCACTATTTTACCAGGAAGTGTCCCCAAAGTTAAAGAGCTGTTCAATGTAATTATTTGAATCATACTGGAATTAACAGTTTTGGTTTGTATGGTCA
>JABXJU010000451.1 GCA_013375405.1 Candidatus Helarchaeota archaeon | reverse complement strand
ACACCAAAATCCTTAGTCCATTGAGAATCCAGATTAATATCTCCTAAATTATACCCTGTAAATGAGTCATACACTAACTCATTAGAGATTACAATATCTGGATTAATGTCACTTTCAACCATTATCATCATTTTACAGTCTAAACTTGAAGTAGGAGCAAAATATAACTGCCTTAGGGGATCATAAAGAAGACTAAAAGCATCAAAATCTACTAATAAATCAACTAAATTAGAATCAGAAGGGATTAAATTTGGATCGATTAGGCAGTCCAAATCATTGAGATTAACCTTATTTGTAACTAGAAATTCACTCTTGGAATAGGAACTTGCCTCATCTGATTTTGTTAACACACCAAACGTATTAGTGGTAGAATTCTTTGGAATAATCTCAAAAGATATATCAATATTATCAATTCCTAATCGATATCGATCCATATCATAGGTAGCGTTGAGCGACCAATCATCCTTAATAAAATTAAATCGCAAATTGAAGTGTTCAGTAAAATTGACTGGGTATGGAAACTGTACTTCGAATGGATAAATCGAATCTTGAATTTGAGGATCAGTCGCATTAATTTCTAAGAATGTCAGGGAAGTTAATGAAAGATTATAATAATACCGTAAATATCGGGGATAATAAGAAGCAAGATTATTTTCAATCCAAGTCTCTAATTCTTGGTTATTCCAATCAGTATCCAATAATATAAATTGGGAATCGTCATATTCTAAAGAAACAATAAAACGTACTCTGTCTTGAGCTTCTAATAAATCATTAGTAAATGTTCCTAAATCAAGGGTAAAGTAGACACTCATATTAGCAGTATATTGCTCCCAATTAAAGATCAGAGGAATAAAATCTGTCGCTAATGTGCTAAAAGAGGTAAGGTCAGCACGTCGACATGATGTATATTCCACAGCCCAATTATCAGAATTATTGACAGAGAATGTCCAAAAAAGTCCATTACTCCAAAAACTATCAGGATTTCTCTCTTGTGAACTATCACTACTTTTAATATAGAATGGTCCAATCAACTCATCAGT
>JABXJU010000202.1 GCA_013375405.1 Candidatus Helarchaeota archaeon | reverse complement strand
TTCCGATCTTTTACCAAGTTGTCTTAAACACCAGTTGGACTTCAATTCGGGAATACATGCTCGAGATCAACCTGTCCAAGCAGTATTTTAATAATAAGACACTTCGGATAACAGTAGAGATCAATGCGATTGAGACTGAGTTGGTTTCTCCAGAGTATCCTAGGGTTGTAACTGAATGGGGGACGAACGTGACTATTACAGCAAATTTTCGGACGGTTGGCCTAGTGGGGATTAATGGGTCGGGGGTAACTGATAACTGGACCATAAGTACCATAACTGAACTTGGGGGAGGTCTTTATCAAATAGAATTGAATACAAGTGAGAGTCTGGGTGAATATATACTCGAAATTAATGCGGCAAAACAGTATTTTGTAAATAAAACGCTACTAATTACTATAGAAATCAACGCAATTGAAACGGAATTGGTTTCTAATGATTATCCTCGCATAATAAGTGAATGGAATTTCAATGCTACCATTACCGTGAATTATCGCACCGCGAGCGGTTCGCTGGGGATTCCTAATGCTCTTGTCTCCATCAACTGGAGCTTGAGTGTTTATTCAATTCGTGATTTAGGGAATGGTCTTTATCAAATTGAATTGAATACGAGTATATCTCCTCGAGAGTATGTTTTAGAGATTAACGTTTCACGGCAATATTTTGTAAATAAAACAATGTTGATAACGGTACAGATCAATTCGGTTGATACTGAATTAGTTTCCGATGACTATCCTCGTATAATAAGTGAATGGAATTTCAATGCTACCATTACCGTGAATTACCGGACCGCGAGCGGTTCGCTGGGCATTCCTAGTGCTCTTGTCTCCATCAACTGGAGCCTGAGTGCCTACACGATTCTCGATTTAGGGAATGGTCTTTATCAAATTGAATTAAATACGAGCTTGTCCCCTCGAGAGTTTGTTTTGGAGATTAACGTTTCGCGGCAATTTTATACCAATAAAACAATGTTGATAACGGTGCAGATCAATTCGGTTGAGACTGAATTAATTTCTCAAAATTATCCAAGAGTAGTTGGCGAATGGGGGAAGAATATCACAATTGAAATTAATTTTCGTACCGCAGAAGGACATTACGGCATAAATACCTCGATAATCACCTCAAACTGGACACTAACTTATTATACTATTTCAGAAATTGGGAATGGTCTTTATCAATTAGAACTAAACACCAGTTGGTGTGCCATCCAAGAATATACTTTGGAAATCAATGCATCTAGGCTCTATCATTCCAACCAAACCATTAAAATAACTGTTCAAATTAATTCGGTTGAAACCGTGCTTGTATATGAATCAGTTGCCTCGATTCCATATGGACAAAATGCGACAATCAATCTAAAGTATACCGATTTAGCAGGAAACCCAATTCCTTCCGCCTCAAATGGATCTGACCTTATTACCGTAAATTTTACTCACTGGGTTTCTTATAATGATTCTCTTGAATATCCCTTTTCAATTGTAGTCGAATCACTTGGCTTGAATCAATCCGACTTATTGAACATTACTGCCTCAAAACCAAATTATAAATCGCAATCCGTCTTGGTATTTTTGACATATCGCCCCAAATTTACTTCATTAACCAATCTTAATGAAACGATCATTTCTCTCCCTGTTGATGAATCTACTTACATTCTCGTTTTCTTTAATGATACCGATTTTAATCAGGGTATTGCAGGCGCAAACTTGACATTCTACGGTTATAATAATTTATCATCTACGGATTTAGGTTTGGGTTATTATCGGATTGATATAAACGCTACCAATGTTGTTGATGCATATTCCATTCTCGTGACGATACAGAAATTTGCTTATCTTGATAATAATATTCAATTCGTTATTCAAATTAAAGAATGGGTTGATTTTACTACAGCTACATTTTCATCCATGGTACAAACCGCCCCTATAGATTCTTCTGCCACTTTTTCAGTGCTTTTAGAAGATGATTTCACTGAAACCTATTTCGAAAACATAAATGTCTTTTACAGCTGGGATTTTGGAACAGGGAATTTAACTGATAATGCAAATGGCAATTATTCTCTTGTATTAAACACAGCCGGCAAACCACCAGGCACGTATTCAATTATTATTAATGCCACGACCCAAGATGGCCATCTTTTAGTAACTCAGACAGTTACTCTTGTTATCACAGGCGGCGCAGAAGTGTCCTGGTGGGTCCAATATTCTTGGATTTTTGGAATTTTAGCTGCAATTCTTGCAATGGCCGCGGGATATAGGATACGCAATAAATGGAGAGAGCGAGATTGGGAGAAAAAAGTAAAACATCTCTACATTTTAACCAAGAGTGGTGTTCCATTATTTGATAAACGCCTTGGAGGTATAACAACGGCGGACCCTAGCCTTGTCACCAGCGCCTTAATAGGAATTTCCTCTATTGTCCAAGAAATCGTGGATTCTAAGCGTGTCCTTAAAACTATAGATCACATGGATAATAAAATTCTATTTCAGCATGGGCTTAATGTTATCGTAGCAGTCCTTTCAAGGGTTGATCTCCCGGTAATTCGACGTAAATTAGTCCAATTAACTAATCGCTTTGAGTACTATTATAAAGATGAACTTGCAACTTGGAAAGGCGATGTCGACGCCTTCTTTGGCGCTAATAAAATAATAAACGAATTCTTCCCCATCGAAGAATATATTAAAGACAAAGAAATTTCAAGTGAATGGATCATTGAAAACCTTTTCACTCTTCATGGATTATCTAGCATAGTAACACTTCTTACAGTTCAACTTGGTCTGAAAGAACCTAAGAAAATTGCAGAAGGCACAGGCATTAACGAAAAAATGGTTAAAATTATCCTCAGAACTCTGCAAGATCTACTTGTACTTGATTCTGAGTACAACCTCACAGAAAAAGGAAAACTGGTTATTGCACTCTATAACAAGAAAAAAGGAAGGTACTTAAATATCCTCAAACTAGCTAAAGAAAAGGAAGATCTACAATAATTTAAAGCCCACGCATGATTTTTTCGTAAATTCTGCAATATAATATAGATCCCTCCTAACACCCTCCAGCTACACAAATTGAAATACGTGTTCAATCGCAAATTTTTCCTTCATTTCATGATCAATAGCATTTGTTATAGCCATAATTATTCCTCTAGGAAAGTTTAAAGCCCCCTTTACTTTCATCTTCTAATTCTCGTTCTATAAACTCAATTGGAACTTTTAATCTAAGCCAAGTAGTAAATTTCTGTCCAGGAGCGTCCTCAATACTCAAGATATTATAAAGGTCCCTAAGGTCTCTTATATACTCCCAAACCTCGATGTGACCATGTGGCTTTATGCTATGTGACTCTGTGCTATATTCTTCACAGATCAGCCGATAAGGGGCTTCGACCTCGCCCAATAAGACATATGCTTTCTGCGTCTTTTTTAATTGACGTATAATAGCTAGAAGAACAAGTTTCGGATGTAGACCTAAGTCACGAATAACTTCTCGAGGATCTATGGGTTTAGGATCTAAGCTGGCTTTCGCTTGCCGGACACATTCAGGAGTAATGCGAGGTGATTCTGCGTCATCCGCGCATTTTCCTGCGAGCCGAAGTAATTCTAGAGCATATCGAGCGTCGCCTGATTCTGCAGCAAAGTCTAAAATTACATCTATCGTGTCATTCAAGACTGTGCCTTCAAGAAAGGCTTCACCGGCCCGTTTGTTGAGAATATCCCTGAGCTGGGGGCGCGAGTATTTCGCGAAGCGGATCATGCTATATTGCGGATGAAGGGTGCTGCAAACACTGGGATCTGACTCACTCCTCGCAATAAAGATAAGTGATAGTCTTTGTCTAGGAGAATCTTCATGCATTCCCGTTAAATTGTAAATAAGAGAAGGTTCGCTTAGGAGGTTCCGTTCGCTTTGGACATTTACCTCATCTAAGCAGAGGAGCATATAAGCATCCTCTTTGGCAAGGATCTCGTTAGAAAGAATATCTACTAATCCTGTCAGATTAAGTTCCCCGTAGGGAAACTTTGGCTTAAAATGTTGAATTATACGATTTAATACCATAAACGATGTGTTATACTGACGCAAATTAATATGGACATAGCGTAAATAGATACTGTTCTGCTCTGCGAGCTCTTGTATCATGGCTCCAACTCTTTTTGTGACGGCTGTCTTGCCAGCTCCAGTTGGTCCTGTAATAATTACCATTTTGCTTGCGTCGCCTGGATTTTCAACTAGCGATTTGAACAATTGCGTGAGCCGCTGGATCGCTGCATCCCTGTGCGGCAACTCAACGGGTACATAGTCGGCCTCCAGTTTCGTTTCATCGCGAAACACCGAGTAACTCTCCCTCGCCATATACGTTGCCTCGATATATTTAATACCCGGACCCTATAAAAACTTCTCGCTGCGTTTGCGCATTTTCTAATATCCTGATTTGATCCTTAAACTAGCTAAAGAAAAGCAAGATCTACAATAAATTAGAATGGCTTAACTACAATGATTCCTAAAGGGATAGTATTATCTCAATAACATCCGACAAAAATACGAAATTATTTTAACCCCTTTTGATACAATCATTTCATATTAGTTTATATAATAACATTTAATGAAGTAATTTAGAATGCCAGCTAAAAAGAAAAGTAAAAAAAAGGAAGAAACGAGTGTCGATGAGGAGTTTGAACAGGAGATACTTGGGGAAGAAGAATCAGTAGAAATTGAGCCATCCGTTAAGACAGAAGGATCAGATATTTCTGAATTACCAGGAGTGGGACCAAAGACCGCAGAAAAGCTAATAGCAGCGGGATTAAAGACTATCGTATCAATAGCTGTCGCAAGTCCTGCAGAACTAGCTGCGGCAGCGGATATTGGCAAAGCAACGGCGCAGAAATTGATTGTTGCAGCCCGTACTAAAGCAGAGTTTGGGTTTAAACCTGCGAATTTATTATATAAACAACGATTACAAGTCGGAAAGGTATCTACTGGGTCCGAGAATCTCGATGCTCTTCTAGGGGGCGGCGTAGAAGCACAAGCGATTACCGAAGTATTTGGTGAATTTCGTACAGGCAAGACACAGATTGCACACCAACTTGCTGTCAATGTTCAATTACCTAAGGCCAAAGGAGGATTGAATGGGGGCGTGATTTATATTGATTCGGAAGGAACGTTTCGCCCTGAACGTATTGTCCAGATGGCCACCGCCATTGGAGCGGATCCCGAGAAACTGTTAGCGAATATTCAAGTTGCTCGCGTCTATAACTCAGATCATCAAATTTTCGTTGCTGAAAAAGCGCAAGAAATTATTGTGGAAAATAACATTAAACTTATAGTAATTGACTCTGTGACATCTCATTTTCGAGCTGAATACATTGGTCGTGAGAATCTTCCAACCCGCCAAGGAAAATTAAATAAACATTTGCATTCTTTACAACGAATGGCAGATATTTACAGTTGTGTAGTGTTTATAACGAATCAAGCAATGGCCAATCCAGCCGCCTTTTTTGGTGACCCCACACGGGCTGTTGGAGGACATGTCCTAGCACATGTACCGCAAACTCGGTTATATCTCAAGAAAAGTAAGGATATTCGTCGGATTGCCAAACTGATCGACAGTCCTAATCTCCCCGAAGGGGAATGTATTTTTACTATTCAACTGGAAGGCATCCGCGATCCCTAGGAAGCTAGTGTATGTTCCATGCGCATTATTCCCGTCCTTGATATTTTAAATTCCCAAGTTGTGCACGGCGTTAAAGGCGAACGAAATAAATATACACCTATTCAAAGTATATTAACATCTAGCACTATTCCCCTTGATGTAGCCACCGCCTTTAAAGATCAATTCTCCATCAAAGAACTCTATATTGCGGATTTAGATGCAATAATGTTCCAAAAATCGGCTTTTTCTTATCTTGAGGAAATAATACGCCAAACCGATTTAGGAATCATGCTAGATGCGGGTATCGATTACACAACTTCTGCCCAAGAATTATTGAAACGCGGCGTGGCTAAGGTCATTATCGGAACCGAAACCCTTCAGTCAATAAATAACCTCCAGGAAATCCTGTCTGTAATTTCTCCAAAAAATCTCATTGTCAGTTTGGATTTGAAACTAGGGAAAATTCTCACCAAAGAAAGGGAGTTAAAATCAATGGCTCCAATTAATGCAGTTCGTAGATTTGAAGATCTCGGAATCCAAGAACTTATCATACTAGAATTAACGAAAGTAGGAAGTGAAACAGGTGTGATGACTGAAATTCTAAGGGACATTCTCCAAACAACATCACTATCCGTTATCACTGGTGGCGGTGCTAAAACCATTAAAGATCTAAAAGTATTACAAAATGCAGGAGTCTCAGGAGTTTTAATTGCTACCGCTTTACATAAAGGAACGATTACTCCACAAGATCTGACCTCCCTTTAGCATACATCAATAAACTCTATTACTTGAAAATTTTATAGGGCAAAATCACGTGTTTTCATTGGCGCATCGGCATAAAATATAAATATTAGTTCAAATCCAAAGCTACTCACAATAGCATAATAAGGGCGATAGTATATGACTAACATTCAAAAAGATATAAAAGAAATTAGTTCAGAAGTCAATCCAGAAACACTCAACGTAATGGTCGATCTTTTTAAGGATAGTTTTTCCATAGAAGAATCGCGAAAAGATACTCTGGAGAGCAAGGCGAGTATGGTCCTGGGTTTCTCAGGTATTATTGTTGGTTTAGTTACTGGATTAGTATCCCAAGAAAATTCCCCAATAGGACTTAATGTTTATACTTTTGCATTTATTGGTAGCATCTTATGCTTCACTTTAAGCGGCCTATTTGCACTATTAACAGTTAAATTAAAAAATTTTATGCAACCCTTTGCTACATTAACTCCTGAACAAATTGATGAACTATTAAGTAAAGAAGAAACTGATATAAAGAATGAAATTGTCAAGAATTACTCTGATTCATTATTGAATAATCAGGTGTTAAATAACCAAAAAGCTAGTAAATTGAATTTCGCATTTTATAGCGCAACGCTCGGTATTTTTCTAACCTTAGTTACTGCAATAACCGCTGCTTTGGGAATATAATAATGAGATGAAGGAAATGGGTAAAGAAAAGGAATTTAAAATAGAAATCCCTATTCAGGGAAAAAAACATGTTTTTAAGACGGACCTCATCTGTAATTCCTGTGGAAAAAAAATAGAGCCCGGCAATTATCTCTACTTTTGTGTGAATGATGAAGATGACTTGTGCTCAAATTATGAATGTTTAAAAAAACATGCTGGGCATCAGTTCTTTCGCTGGGGTAAAGTTCAATTAGAATCGGACCCTAAAACACCAACTGTAACTAGTAGCCTCAGCACGCTCGTACCAACAAGACCTCCTGCTGTAATTGCCCCGGGCGCTCCTGCTGAAGCACCACCCCCAACTGAAACCCCATTGGTTAATACAGCGACATTATCTCTTCGTACTTCTCTATTAAGTGAATTAAAACGGCTAAAATGCATTTCAGAAAAGACAAGATAAAAATAACGCGAAAATTACCCAATTTTTTACTCTTTTTTTTCTTTTAGAATCATAAAATAAGGAGTTATTCATTTGTAAACATCATTTTATAGTAATAAATCTTATGAGGAGAAATAATTTAATTAAAAAAATCACAATCGAACGATTTCTGTGGGAGTAAGGGCTATCTGCACTTTGATATCCTCAGGTCTCATGAGATCCGCAAAATTCTCTAATATTTGCACGTCATGAACTACTGTGATCACTAACGTTTCTTTATCAATAATTCCCTCCTGTCTCAGAAGGAGATATTCACGATCACCATACCCCCTTCCCTTTCCGAGGCGATTTCCTTTCCGGTCAATAGCGACACTGCCTTGGCAGAAGATATCAAGTGGGCTAGATATTTGATTCAAGCGGATTTGGGTTCCGAACTGCTTCATCCACTTAATGGTTAAGATCGGAAGAGCGT
>JABXJU010000450.1 GCA_013375405.1 Candidatus Helarchaeota archaeon | reverse complement strand
ACCTGTTATTAAAGCAACTATGCCAAAAACATTAGGAATCATAATACCATTTATATTCATAATAGTATTTGTAAAAGCTTCTCTCTTCCTTTTATCAGAAATAATAATATTAGAGATTTGCAAACCAGCTATATTGAAAGTTTTACCTGGTGCGGTGCATACAAATGTGTTTTGTTCAAATTCTTTAGATGTGGTTGAAAATAAAGTATGATTATATCCTGAGAGTATTAAATCGTGATGTATTTCGTCTGAAACTATTAAAATTTCATTATCTAGACATATATCTCCAATTCTTCTGAGTTCTTTTTCAGTCCACACACGACCTATAGGGTTATGGGGACTACAGAGAATAAACATTTTAGTTAGAGGATCTTTAGCTTTTTCTTCAAAATCTTCGAAATCAATAGAGTATTTCTTATTTTCGTACAGTAGTTGATTTAGTAATACTTGACGTCCATTGTTTTTTATTGCTGTAAAGAAGGGATTATATACTGGAGGTTGGATAATTACTTTTTCTCCGATGTTTACAAAGGTTTGTATTAACATATAAATAGCTGGAACAATACCAGGACTGAATACAATCCAATCTTTATTAACTTCCCAATTATGTCTTCGTTTCATCCAATTTGTTACTGCATTTAAATAAGCGGGGATTTTATGCCAACTGTATCCATAAATTTCTTCAGCTACTCTCTTTTTCAAAACCTCAATAACCGGTTGAGGGCATTGGAAATCCATATCAGCGACCCAAAGAGGTAAAACTTCTTCAGATTCAAGACAGTCTTTAAGAAAGTGATTATTCCACTTCATTGAATTAGTTCTAGTACGGTCAATTACTCTATCAAAATCATATTTTATGGTGAATCTAAAAATGTTAATTAAAAGTCCCTTTTAAATGTTTATTAGAAAGATAGAAATAGAGTAATATTAAAAGAAAATACATTAAAAATCAATATTCATAAAGGAAGTTCACTAAAATCAAATATAGGGTAGTTCCTTAGTGTGAAAATTTCAAAATTTATTTTTTATGAATCTTTTTCAAGAGATATATCT
>JABXJU010000201.1 GCA_013375405.1 Candidatus Helarchaeota archaeon | reverse complement strand
CACCCCCTGAAGTTCAAGTTCCTGAAATCTCACCACCCCCTGATGGTCCCCTTCCTGAAACGCCTTCTTCTCCTCCTCAAGAAAGTACAGAACCCGTTGGAAGACTTTGCCCGAAATGTGGATTTGTAGTGATGAATCCTGACTTTAAGTTTTGCCCGAAGTGTGCTACCCCCTTCGAAACGAAGCGCCTTTGCCAAAAATGCGGGTTCGAAGTGGAGAATACTGCCTTTAAGTTTTGTCCAAAGTGTGCAAATCCCATAGATTAACGAAACACTTAGAATGTTGAAAAAGTAGATCTTGATTAATTAATCTTCAATCAGGTCATATTTTTTCAAGATATCTAAGAACTCATTGAGATCTGTGAGGGCCGTAGTCTGATCTACTTCATAATCCTTACAAATAGCTTCAACAATTTCCTCTGCGGTTTTTGCCGCTTGTAGTAATTTGATTATGTAGGTACCCGTGTCATTCGTCTCATAATATTTGCTAGTCTCATAGTTGATGAGAATCGCACCTAATTCACGCGAAATGTATTCTTCTTTTTCTTCAACATCAACATCTTCTTTTAATTTCAGTTTAGACACTGTAACCACCTCAGAAACCTATGTCGAACCCCTCTGTGGAAAATTTCTCATCCAAACTGCTTTTCTCTTGTATTTCTGGTTTCACATAGACTTTTTTTTCTTGTTGTTTTTCTTCACTCATAATACGCGAATCTCCGTCACTTCTTAAAAAGAATGGCACGCTTTCATTTAAAAAGTTTTCGAAAAGGGGACGTATAAGGGAAAATAAAATCCTGTCTCTCTCACCTTTTAATTCTTTTTTCTGCTCCTTTGCCCCCGTATCTATTTCAACTCCCATAGTGATGAATTGCGAAAGGTACTCCTCAAGTTCTTCTGGCCCAAGATCTTCGAGCCGAACCTCCTCTACTTCTTCCGCTACCCGAGGTTCTATGCCTACCTCGAATTTAGGGATCGCCACTAACGGATTTTGATCTTGTAGAAATCATTGCGGGTAAACTATATAGTATAAAAAGAAATTAAATTGAATTAAGAAAGAAAGTATATATTATTGAATTATAAATGTTAGAACAGGATGAAGACTAAGAGGAATTAAAGTGAAAGTGAATGAATTACAGCCGGGCATGCGAAAGGTAGAGGTAATCGTGAAAGTAGTGAAGAAAGAGCCGTCGCGTGATGTCTTCGTTAAACGCGATGGAACTAAACACAAAGTCGCAAATTTAAAAGTTGGAGATGAAACGGGACTCGTAACCATGAGCCTGTGGGATGAGATGATCAATCAGATCCATGAGGACGACGTCATCCGAATTTCGAATGGCTATGTCAGTGAGTTCGGAGGGGAAATCCAGCTCAATATCGGTAGATATGGAACCTGGGAGCGACTAGATCAAAGCGAGTATGACATGGATGTCTATCTCGAAAAGATCGAGAGCACAAGCTCTCTCGCCTTTATTCAGCTGATCGATGTCCTCCGAAGAGAACGCGGGATTAATGTAATAGTTAAGGTGATTGACCAGTTACCGGTGCGTCAGGTGACGACTCGCCGTGATGGAAAGCGGCATAACATCAATACTTTCGTGATTGGGGATGAGACCGGAGTAATTAATTTTGTCCTCTGGGATAAAGGGGATGACATCGCCGTCTCAGATATCCTCGAAATTCATGGGGGCTATACACGCGACTTCAATAACGTCCTTGAGTTGAATTTGAGCCGGACGGGCTCATACCAGAAAAGTTCCGCAGAAGTTCGTGAAGTCAATAACCAGCGGAATCTTTCGGAACCGAGCAGCTAATTATTTATTTCTTTTATAAGTTTCTCATTAAAAAATCAAACACTTCTAAAAACCGAATTCATTAAAAAAAAGAGGGGAATTAACTCCCTGCCATGACACATTTTATATTTCTTACTCTATTCCGTAACGTGACTTCCGAAATATGGGCGATTTCAGAGATTTTGGTTTGGGAGCGGTGCTCTTTCCGTCCAAGATCGCGGATCGCCACGTAGATGGCGGCAGCAGCTATTCCTTTGGGATCTTTCCCAATGATAGCAGCCGATTGCTCTACTAGTACGAGCAATTCTTGGGCCCGCTTTTGGATGTCCATGGTTAATCCTAACTCGGTGACAAATCGCTCCACAAAGTATTTGGCCTTCAGTGGCTTAACGTGAAGATGAAGTTCGCGTAAAATTAACCGGTAGTTTTTTGCCAGGACTTTGAGTGGGATATTTGCAACTTCACTGATTTCTTCGATGGTGCGGGGCAACCCGCGCTTTCGGCAGGCGATAAAAATGGATGCAGCCACAAGATTATTGATACTGCGCCCGGTGGTTAAGTGTTTCGCTACCGCTTTCTTATATATACCGAGCGCGACATTCAAGATGCTCGGAGGAATTCCCAATTGACTGACGAGCCGTAATAGTTTTGGCTGGGCGACCGTGAGATTTCGCTCAAAAGTCGTGGAAACCGACTTGTTGATCTTTGCTAGGCGATAATAGAGCACCTTGTTCTTCACCGAATCGTCCTTGACATTCATGACCGTCCGCGGCCCAATATTGGTATAGACGGGTTCCCTTATACGTTTTTTCTGGATTTCTTCCTGTGTGAAGGCACGTCTAGGAGAATCAACAATAACAGGACCAAAAACTGTGGCACATTTTTGACAAACATAAATCCCGCGGTATTCGATTATCGACGGATTACCACAGCAATCGTAATATGGATCTTCTTCTTTTGATTCTAGCTGTGCGCCCCCTAATACCCCCTGGGGTTCGTAACACGGATACGCTTCCACTTGATCTTGACCCAAACTTCCATTTCTCCTTTTTATACGTTTTGCGCGTTTCGCAATAAATTGTGTTTTTTGCGAAAATTACAATAACAATACATGTATGTTACGAATTTTTCAAATATTAAGTTTGTGGTTTTCGCAAAAGTAGTTTAGGTTCTTGCGGATCTCGCAATTTCGTAATAATATTTATTCAGGGAATAAAATATTATTTAAGGAGTTTCTAGATTTTCAGTATAACTAAAAGCAATTATTATATTTCAGGGGTTTAGCTTGGATAAGGAATTTAAGCTTAGAGTTGTTGGGATAGAGAAGAAATGGGTGAATAAAGGACGTATTAGTATCCACCTAGAGACAATGCAAAAAATGGGATTAAAGACTGGAGATATCGTCAAAATTACGGGAAAAAAAAGCACATCGGCAATAGTACTTCCTACTGCAAAAATTAATGAAAACCTTATTCAAATGGATGAAATCACTAGAAAAAACTCTGGAACCGAAATCGGTGATGCCGTTAGAATAGAAAAAATTGAGGTAGAACCTGCAAAAAAGGTAATCCTCGCTCCCATTGAAAAAGAAGTTCGTATTTTGTGTGGAAGTAATGCACTTAATAATTATCTACTTAATCACACCATTAAGAAAGATGATATTGTCAGTATTAAAGCAGCTGCTCGAGTAAAAAATAAAACTTCTTCATTTTCTTATGATGAACTTTTTTTAATAGTGGCTAATACTATTCCGTCAAATATAGTTCAAATTACAAAAACAACGGAATTTGAAATAGTCACTAAATAGACGCCCATTGTAAGGAGATTGTCCTATAGCTCCCTTTTAAATAATATAAATTCTGACTTGCTATAGCATATTTCATGTTTCCAATTGCAATCTGTAAAAATGGTTCTTATGGGGAATATTGAATATGATAGCTACAGTAGGGATCACCATTGCACATACATTTTTTTTCTTCGACGACGATGGTAGGAAAGATAGGCTTGGCAATCCCGAGAATAATGCCAGTCTGCATTTCGCAGATTGATTTATCCTCCTGGACACCAGCACAAAGGCACTGATGAATGATTACCTCTGCACTGGTTTCATCAATAGGTTTCGGTTCGATTAAAGACGGGATTGGGTAGACCTTTTCCATGGCCTTAGCACATACCTCAACGAGATCTTTAAATTTCTGTGTTTTGATCACATCTGGAAGATTTTGGAAAACATTCGCCCCAATTTTACTCCCAATATCACGGATCTGCTCGTATGACGCATCATTCAATTTCTCATTTACTGCCTTGTTGTACATCTTGAAGAATTCAACGATCATTTGCATTCGCTGGTCTAGGGCTTGTTCTCGTGGAAGCCATAATTTCGAGGTCCCGACCTTTTTACTGAAGATTAACTTTTTGGCGTGCATGATTTCGAGATATTTCGCTGCGGTCATGCGGTTAATGTGGATTTTATCAGCAATTTCGGTAATAGACATCCCAAATAGACTTGTATTTAACTCTGCCATGATTTTTTGTTCAATTTCGCGTTGCTTATTTTCATTCGCCATGGAGAACACCATATATTACTTACAAAGCTCAATAGGTATCAAAATATTTAAATGATTATCATAGTTGATTATCAATCGCTGATTTCCTTTTTTTTGGATCGATGAAAAGCTTGTATCATTAAAAAGTAAAAATTGCTTTTGCATCCTTATAATCTGTTATACATGTGATATGGAAAGGATCTCTTTCGTTGTAACGGGGCGCGGACGTAAAGGTCACCAATTGACCAATACATACCCCTCCCTTATACACGAAAAGAAAGATGACCCCCATCCATTTTTCTCGATTTTCAGATTATAGGGCTTAGTTTGACCCCAATATTTTTTGAATTTCAAAGCGTCTTTCCATATTGTAATATCTGATATTTTCCTGGCAAGTTTTGGAAGAGCGTTCCGTCGTTGATGAGAGATACCAAGGTATCCTGAACGTCGATCTCCGGAAAAATCCCTGGGAAGTGCTCGATAACCTTGGATTTCCGGACCCCCGTTCCATCGTCGCTTGCACGAACAAATCGTGGAATTTGGTCCTGCAAGGGACGATCCGGATCTAACGAGGGGGTAGGGGATTCAGGCGCCTCTTGCCCTTGAGGGGGATCTGGGGGCGCTCCTGCGGCGTCTCGGTCCCGACCCATGCACCCACCCAATATTGCGTGTTTGCATCCCTGCTTGAGCACGGCGTGTCGCTTCAAGTCATCGAGAGCCAGTTGAACGCAAGTCTGTATGAACGTCGAGGCCGAGTCGAAGACCTCGTCATCCTCCGGCGTGTCTGGGTATATGTCCTGCATGAGTCGCGCGATGATGCACGTGAGGAAAAAGAACACCTTATACTGACTCTCTAGCAACTTGCGGAATAGCGCATTGTTCATAAGTTTGGAGTGGATCCCTAGCTTCTCCTGCGCGATTTTATAACGGGCGACCTTGCCTGTCCCGTTCACCTTCTCGACTAGCCCCTCCTCGGCGAACTGTCCGAGGTGGTACTGCAGCGACTGCGACGATCTGATCTCCGTACCGAGAGTAGGATCGTCCTTGATCTCCTTGAACAGCGCAGGGCAGGTCCGAGCATCCCCATTTGCAATGTGCCTGTAGAGGGCAAAGAACATCTCTTGGGACTTTTTACTCTTAAACTGGATCTTCAAGAACCTTTGCGTGACGTCCAAGAGCGTCCTGAGGTAGTCATCTGTGGGAATCTGAATGCTCCGTTGGGTCTGCATACATGGTAGTTCTGAAACCAATTTTCAAAAACCTCCTTTTATATTATTTTCATGATTTTGTTGGGATAAGTAAAACCGTGCGACCTCTCCCTCGAGCACGCCATCCTGATCGTTCAGGATGACCATGTTCTCGTTGATCCAGTGGGAGAGGAACCGCCGGTAGTACGCGTGAGAGTACCGGTCATCTAGGAGCACGATCACCCCGTAGTCGCGCAGGGTGCGGATGGGGCGCCCAGCGGCTTGGTTCGCTCGGCGGAGCGCGGGGAGGGTGTAGGCGTACTCCTTCCCTTTGTAGACTCCGAACTGCTCCGTGTAGTACGTGATGAGGGCATTGACGGAGTGCGTCATCCGCGCAAGGGGGATACCAAGGATGATGACTGTAATCATTTCAGGACCGGGGAAATCGACACCTTCGGAATTCCGTCCTCCGCAAACACCCACGAGCACGGCTTTTTTCCCCTGATGCCCTTTCGTTTTGAACTTCGTGATCATTTCTTGGTTCTGCCGGCTCGTGAAATCCCGTCGCTCCGAATAGAACGGTCGTCCCAGATCCTTAATACCCCGGCGGAACTCAGTCTTCTTCAGAAAACTTTCCAACACGTCGTAGGAGGCGCAGAACACCGCCGTATTCCCCGGCGTGGCGCGGATGACCTCGAGGCAGCGTTTCGCCAAGATCTGGTACTGGGGCGTTGTCCGGCTGAAGTAGGTGAGGTCAATCCCCCGCATCGCGAAGACTCGGACGAGCTTATGACTGAAGGGGGATGGGAGAACTCTCCGACGCGTGTGCTGGGGAAACCCGCAGATATCGAGGTACGCGTCAATGGGCTCCAGCGTACCACTCATGGAAATAATGCTCCGCGCTCGCTGGAGCGGTCTGAGTAATCCTCGACAATCGATACATCGGATGTAGTACTGGATGCGATCCTTGGCGAGGATCATGTAATGCAAGTACTGGGAATCCTTGACCGTTGAAATAAACTGCTCCAGAAACGTCCCGAAGTGATACACTGAAGAATAGGTGCTCTGCTTCGCTTCCAGCTTGAGACGCCGAATGTGTCGCCCAAACTGCTTTATCTCCCGCGCCAGGACGAACAGGTCCTTCGCCCCGTTCTGCTTCGTGAAGGTGGCTAAGTATGGGATGAACGCTTGCAGATCGACCCCGATCTCGATCTCCTCTGGGTGTGCACCGTACTCCTGCTGCACTTGATCCAGATAACCTTTGAAGTGTTTGAGGAACTTTAGGATCAGGGGGTATTTCCCGGCAGCATCGTAACGGTGGTACTCCTTCAATGCCCGTTTCAGCCCTCGGTCGGAGACACCGAGCGACATCGTGTGCATAGCAAGATCGGGAAGGTTGTGGCACTCATCGAACACCAGCACGCAACTTTCCAGTGATGTATCCAAGGTCTTGAATAATATGGACCGCATGAACGGATTGATCAGGTAAACGTAGGTCAGCGCGATGACATTGCAGTGCTTCATCAGCTCCTTACTCAGATAGTAAGGGCAGACTTCTGCTTCGAGTCCATACTCACGGACGTACTCGGAGGTGAAGCAGCCGCTCATCCGGTCGATCTCCTTAGATTTCAACTCCTCATACCACCTACACCGTCTCGTTTTCCGCAGTTCCCCGCAAATTTCCATCGCCTCGACTGGGGGGGCACCCTGCACTTCCGGATTGAGGCACATGTTCGCCCGCCCGTAAACGGAAATCCCCGTGAGCTCGTGCCGTCCCTTGATCTTGTAGATCATGCTCAACTCCTCGATCACCCGTTGGATTTGGGTATGCGTTCGGGCTGTGTAGAGCAAGGTGCAGCCCTCACGCTTACAGATCGGGAGGAGAGAACTCAGGCAGGTCACTGTCTTTCCCATCCCTGCTGCGCCTTCGATGGCAACGTGGTTGTTAGCGAGGACCCCGTAGTAGATCTCATTCGCCATGAGCGATTGCCCGGGACGCGGTTCGAAGGGGAAGTAATCCTGCACCTCGAGCGGAAATTGACCAATCTTGGGAGTCGCCGTCACCATTCCATCCTCACATCCGCGGGATATATCCTGCCTTTGTTGGACGCACCCGTCCTATATACACCATTATGATAAAAAAAATGATAATCCCGGTCGCGATGCCCCACGGTGGAACGTAGAATACCGCCACCATGGCGTAAATTACTCCACCGAAAACGAACAGGAGGAGGATCTCGAGCAGCCCACGCCCGGGATACTTCGCGAATACACGCCCGACGAGCTTGAGGTCCTGCGAAGATGGGTTTGCCCCGAGCCCAAGCGCAATGCCGAAGTAGGTGGCAAGCGGGATAAACGCAGTGTCCATTATGGGTCCGTAATAATACAGGAGTGCGACGAGCAGCCCGTTTACAATTAATGGGGCGAAG
>JABXJU010000200.1 GCA_013375405.1 Candidatus Helarchaeota archaeon | reverse complement strand
CTCGGAAATATTCACTTTTATTATGAGGAAAGGATTAAAAAATCTGTTATAAAAATATAAGTTGTCGAACTTAAGATTTAAAATAATTTTAAAGTCGTTTCAGGAAATAGGAAAAGTAAAAAGGGAAATTGACTATTTGAAAAGAATAACTCTACATCTGAGTAATAATTAGGTTTAATACAAGAAGATTCACTAAATAGGTTTTTATTATGGTAAAAGACATAACAATAGATCTTACCAAATGTAATGGTGATGGCATTTGCGTGGATACTTGTCCAGTGAATGTGTTTGAATTGGACGAAGATACCGGCAAAGCCAAGGTAGTCAATATAGATGAATGTATTGAATGCCTCGCCTGTCAAGAAAATTGCCCAGAGGAGGCAATTACAGTAGAGGTCGAATGAATCTTTAAAAATTTTGAATTGGTGTTTTAATGGTTGAAGTTGATGTTATTCAAATGCGATTTCATGCGCGTGGTGGGCAAGGTGGGGTCACCGCAGCCCAAGTTGCAGTAGAAAGTTTTAATGGGATGGGCAGGGCGCAGCCAATTTTCGGTGCTGAACGAATGGGCTCTCCTACCCAGGCGTATGCAACAATGAGTAAAAATCCTGAGCTTGTTCAAGCTCAAACAGCAGTCTATACTCCGCGATATGTTGGAGTTCTTGACCCTTCACTCCTGAGTGAAGTAAATGTAACTGCAGGGATGCCACCGGGGGGTACGATCATTGTTAATACCACCATGAGTTTTGAAAATCTCAAAAAGCTCATTAAACGGGATGACTTAAACATCGCAAAGGTTGATGCCACAACCATTGCACTGGATATTATTGGACGACCCATAACAAATACCGCAATACTCGGTGGTATGGTGAAAGTGTCAAATGCATTCACTTTAGATGAATTAAAGGGAGGCCTGTCTCGTACCTTTACAAAAAAAATAGCTGATATTAACCATAAAGTGGTGGAAAGAGCATATAAAGAAACAGAAGTTCAAGAAACTAGCGTTCCTTATGACCCATCGAAAGGTGTAAAAGAAAAATGGAGCCATGTTAGCCCCGATCTTCCAGGATGGAAAGATATGACTGTTGGGGCTGTTTGGTACGAGCCAGGTGGCTCAAAAAAGGTGAAGACAGGAAGCTGGGGGATTTATCACATACATTGGGATGAAGAACGATGCATTAACTGTCAAGCCTGCTATTATCGGGCATGTCCGGATTTTTGCATCCTTAGAGAGCTGCAAGAAGACGGGACTTATAAGATCGTCGGCGTCGACAATTTTCATTGTAAGGGTTGCAGAAGCTGCATCGAGGTCTGCCCAGGTAAAGGTGGTGTGAAAGCCCTAAGCGCCATTGAGAAAAAAATTGGAGAGGCGGTCAAACATTAAGAGGTGAGAAATGATGAGTGTAGTTCCGATGGCACCGTTCTTTGAAGAAATAAAAGAAGAAAAGATCTTGACAATGACTGGAAATTATGCAGTAGCAGGGGCGGTCACACAGACGGATCCTGATGTAATTTGTGCGTTTCCTATTACTCCCCAGACCCAGTCTGTAGAAGGATTAAGTGACACTGTTAATCATGGGCGCTTGAAGGCTGCCTTTGTAAATGTCGAAAGTGAACTTGCTGCCATAAGTTACATTACCGCGGCAGTAGCGGCTGGAGCTCGCGGATTTACCGCGACAGCTTCCCAAGGGTATTTACTAATGCAAGAAGGGCTTCCAATGACCGTTGGATGGAGAGCGCCGGTTTATATGCTACTCTCAAATCGGGCTTGGAATGCGCCGAACCTTTCTATTTGGAACTCATGGGAAGCAACTCTAGCAGATCACGGCTGGAATAAACTTTTCAGTGAAAGTGTCCAAGAAACTTACGATTCAGCAATTATGAGTTGCCGTATTGCCGAGGAAACTTTATTTCCAACGATTTTTTGTCATGATGGATTTATAATTTCACACAGTGCTCAGAAGTTTAAAGCTATAACCGATGAAATGGTAAGGAAATTTACTCCACGTATTAAACGGCATACTATAGCAACGTCAAAACCCGGCACATGGGGTGGGATTGTGACACCAGCATACTTCATGGAGCAACGCCGAGCGATAGATGTGGCGAAACGAGAAGTTCCAGGACAAATTGATAAGATTTTCAAAGAATTTGAAAAATTAACGGGTAGAAAATATGACCAAATTGAAACCACTAATATTGAGAAACCCAAGATTGGGATTATAACAATGGGGTCGATGTGTGGAACAACTAAACAGTGGATCAGAGAAAATCCAGAGGTTGCCTTAATAAAAATTAGAGCTTATCGTCCCTTTCCGACCAAGAAGCTCAGGGACATTGTGGAGAAGAGTAATCTCGAGAAACTAATCATTTTAGAAAAAAATGACGCACTAGGAGCACCAATTCCTCAGGTAGCTTCCAGCATAGCACCAGCTTTATATCCGTTAAATATCTTATTCCACAGTTTTGTTCTCGGATTAGGAGGACGAGATGTTACAAATGATGAACTAGATGCTGTAAAAAATAAAATTGGGAAAATAAACGACATGAAAGGTGATCTTTACACATATCTCGCAGTGCGAGAAACGAAAGGAAAAATAGAGGGATTTTAGAGGTGAGGAAAATGAGTCAGGACTATAAAGCACGTGTTGTAGATGTGAAAGAAGTATTAAAGAGAGAAACGCGTAATTATATGCTCTATTTCAATTATGATAACGAGGCCTTTATGAACACGGGCATACAAGAGAGCGGTTCAACGCCTTTTGGTGCTTCTACTACCACCGGTCCTAGTGGAAAAGCAGTTCCAGGGAAAATTGGGGTCAAACAAGATATCATTGATGGATTTGCATTCCTTGGTATGAAGAGTGCATTTCTTGCTACGGTGAGTACAGCTTATCCGATGGATTTCATTGGAAAGATTGTCGAGGCATTAAAAACGCCTGGTGCTGCATTTATTCAAGCGTTAACTTCGTGTGATCGGGGATGGCGGCATCCTGTTAATATAACAACAAAAATAAACAAATTATCAGTGGATTCTGGATTTTGGCCGTTATATTCAATTCGAATTAAAGATGGAAAGCCTACTTATGCCATAAATAGAAAAATCAAGTTTGATAAAACCAAGGAATTATTGACTGAATATTTATCGCTGATGGGACGCTATCGACACCTGGTGAAACCACGTCGGGAAGATTTGATTGATGAACTGGTAAGTATGGTTCACGCCCGGGCAAACAATGTAGTAGGCTTAGTTGATCAATTCGGAGATCCTGAGGGCCAGTTTGAGACATATAAAATTAAGTTGACCGAATTGCCAAACCAAAAAATAATCTCACCTGGACATGGGCTCTGCCAAGGCTGCGGTGCAGGGATTGCCCTTAAACAGCTAGCTATTGGTATTCAAATGGTAGCAGGAACCAATGTGATATTCACAAATAATACAAGTTGCAGCGAAGTGTCTTTGAGCAAAGATGATGTGCCGAGCTATAATACTCCGTGGGCGCATCATCTTTTCGAAACATCAGCGACAACTGGGGACGCGATCGCGACCGCGTATCGAATTATGCAAACGAAGGGACACTTTAAAGGAGAGATTCCGTACGTGGTAGCCATTGGGGGCGATGGCTCGACCTACGATATTGGATTCCAATTTCTGAAATCGGCGCTGGTTAGGGTAGGAAGTTTTGGGCTAATGAATCCGCTTCTTTCAGATTAATTCTTCCTTTTTTTCTTCGTAGTGTTAATAATTTCTAAAAAGCAAAAAGGAATTTTAAATAGCGTTAGAATTGCTTAACAATGTCATTATACTGGATCGTTCTTTCGCAATAAAAACAGCGTAGACTAATGGGCGTAGTTTGTTCAATTTTGAACAAGGATTTTACGGGTTCATGACCATTCGTTATGCAATTTGGATTCATGCACTTGATGACCCCTTCAATTTTTTCCTCGAGTACAACCCTAAATTTTTGGATAACTTCATAATCACGAATGATATTTATGGTAGCGTTAGGGGAAATGAGAGCAATGCGATTGATTTCTTCAGGAGCTAATTCTTTATTTTCTATTTTAACGACATCTTTTAAATCATCGCTCTTTCCTGAGGGGACGTTCATTGCGACAGAAATAACCATACCCCCTTTGCCAGTGATTCCCACTATTTTTAAGACATTCAAAGCATTCCCTGAGGAGATGTGATCGATAACAGTACCGTTCTTAATTTTCCGCACGCGTAAGGATTTTTCAAAATCATCTTTTGTTAAATCGCCCATCATTAATTCTCCAATTTTTAATTCAACTTAAATAGATGTTCCTAATACGAGAGCCAATAAAGCCATTCGCAGGATAACACCGTAATAGGATTGTTTGAAGTATCTGGCGTGTTTTGTTTTATCCACCTCATATTCTATTTCTTCAACCCGTGGTAACGGGTGCATTATTATTAGGTTTTCTTTGACGTTATCGAGCATATCCACGGTAATCCGGTAGGTTCCTTTTACTTTAGCGTAATCTGCAGGGTCTGGAAATCTTTCTTTTTGGATTCGGGTGGCATATACAACGTCTATATCATTTATAATATCCGATAGATCCGTAAATTCGTTTATAGCCACGTTCAGATCTTTTAAATCAGAAATTACTTCATTTCGCATTCGTAAGGAGGGAGGAGAAACAAAATTGATTTCAACATTATAATGAGATAAAGCATACGCCAAGGATTTTACAGTACGCCCATATTTTAAGTCGCCACACAAAGCAACTCTCAAGCCATCTAGCTTCCCATTCATTTCATTATGGATTGTTAAAAGATCTAGCATCGCTTGAGTAGGATGTTCTTTAGTCCCACTTCCTCCATTAATAATGGGAACTCGACTGATTTCAGACATTAATTTTGTTGATCCTTCCAATTTATGGCGAATTACGATTACATCAGCGTAATATTGAACAACAGAGATAGTATCACTCAAATTTTCTCCTTTGGAAATTGATGACATTTCTGGATTGGAAAGGGAGATAACTTGTCCTCCTAATTTATACATAGCAGATGTGAAACTAAGCCGGGTTCTTGTCGAAGGCTCAAAGAAGAGGGTTGCAAGAATTTTACTTTTTAATAAATCTGCACCTTTTTGATAATAACTCTCCATTTTGTTTGCTACTTTTATAATATAATCAAGTTCTTCTCTTGTAAACTGTTTTATCGAGATAATGTGTCTCCCTTGAAAATCCAAATTAATCCACCTTATATAGTAATTTACTTTTTTCTAATAAAAAAATAACTGAAAATAAATTGTTTAAAAAGCCTTTATAATTTTAGAAGAAATTACTTAAAAAATCTTTTTTTGGACAAAAATTAGAGATAGTAAATAAAAAACTGATAAAAAAATGGTAATTTTAAATTTTAGGGTTGGACTTATCGATTTTCTCCAAAATGACCTTTTGATCTTTCTCATGGAACCCATTTATTATTCTTTTATGGTACCAATACTGCGATATTGTCCGAATTTTCATTTTTGTCGCCCTTAATTTTATCTCTTGATTGATCCGACCTTCGCCCATCTGTGATATTATCTTATTAATAACTCCTTAATATACTTTTTTTGATTAGAAGGTGAAATTTTTTAGATAATTGTCTAGAGAATTGAGATTTATTTCTTATGGAATATACAAAATTTTAAATTAAAAAGAATGATAGGGAAGAAAGAATGGTTATTGGCTTAAACTGAAAATTTATAGCGATTTTGAATTTCAAATTGCTCAGATTTTGTGAAGTTTTTAAATGATCGATAAGGTCCAGTTAATTTATTAAAATAGCCAATATTTTGAGTCGCATTGCATGTCGGACACCTTTTAGGTGTTCCCTTTATTGTTTTTCCACACTGATTACAAAACATTAAATCGTGAGCAAAGGTATAGAGTCCAATTGGCGCATTACAGATTTTTTTTGTTAATTCAAACAATGAATTTACCGAATTTGACGAATCTGAGAGAGGGATCACCATAAGATGCCCACCTGAAAGGAATTTTTGAAAAGTTCCCTCTAATCGTATCTTTTCTGAGACGGGTAAGGACAGATCACTGTTGAAATTTCCAGTATTATAATAATTTAATTGCTTAATAGGCTTTTTATTTTGATAATATCTTTTAGCATCTAACTGAATAAGACGTTCAATCCACATTTCTGAATATGGTTGGCGGAGAACCCATCTAAATCCAGTTTTTTCCCTGTTTAGGGAGAGAGTTTCACGTAAAATTTGGAAAAGTTTTTGAGCAAATTTTATTCCATTCTTCGTAGAGATTTTGGAGTTTGTATGAATTTCTATTGCTTCTGGTAGTCCAATATAACTTATGGCGTTGGTAGCATGCTCAAGTCGAAAATAATTTTCACCCTTAATCTGATAAGTTAACAAGGGGAGTAAATAATCTTCAAAAATTCGTGTATGAATTTGATTTCGCTTTAGAGTAAAAGCAGAAATAACGAGATTAACTTTTTCTTGTAAAATCTCAAAAAATTTTTCGTCATTTTGTTTTGATTCGTATGCAATTCGGGGGAGATTTATGAAGACATTATCTAAATTTCCAGTTCGAAGAGTATCTAACTCAATATCCTCCTTCCAAGAAGTATCTAATCGATCAAACAGTCCAGTATAATTCACGTTTTCTGTCTGCCATTCAGGAGTTAAATTCGCTATAATTGGAGTTCCCCATTTCATAATTACTTCATGCATTTTGAGGAGAAGTGATTCTAACTCGGGATCGGTTAAGGTTTGCTTTCGAATTTTAAAAATTTGATGAGGGTAAAAAAATGGTTTTCCGTGGGAGCTACCTTCTAATAGAAGTTCGAGAATAACCTCTAAAAGTGTCCGAGCTTCATCAAGATAATCGCCGTAGATTCCATCATTTAAACCCACAACAGGGTTATTTATTAAATATTTTGGGATTTCGAATTCTAGATTGAGGGTACTATTAGGTAAACCCCCCTCTGATCCGATATAAGTACTTCCTAATTCCATAAAAAATAGAAAGAGATCTTCTTTTATTTGTTTTCGTGATAAATTTTTGATATAGGGTGCTAACAATATGTTAAAGAAGTCAATTGATTGCATTCCAGAGTGATGTATTTGTGAAAATTCAATTAGTTTTGCAGCTAGCATCAATGCTTGGTAAAAGGATTTAGGTGGATTCAGTGAAATCGCGAGAGAATCTTGGGGGAAAACAAAACCTGCTGAGAGAAAAGGTTTAAGATCATGTTGAATTGAATTGGGGCATAATACAAAGTAATTCGCATTTGGGATTGATATGTCTCCACTGAGGTGGGCATCTGCTACATTACGTGATAAAACATTTAATAAAAGATATTGTTCAAGGACAGCATCACTTAGCAATTTTTGAATCGATTTAGGGGTAGCATTTAGTGGGCGTAATTTAGGATCTTTAATTAAACGGATTATTTCGAATGGTGGGAGTCCTAAACGAGTTAAATTGTGCCTATACTGTTCATAACCTTTTAACACCAAAATACCATTGACAACTTCGCGAATTAAAGGAGCAGTCAGATATTTTACTTTCGCCTTCATTAACTGCTCTTCTGCTTCTTTCGCAATTTCTTCGGCAAGGTCAGTGGGTACCTTTGCTTCTCGAATCAAAGCTTCTGTAATCTTACTGCGATCGAAATGTTCGATTGCGTATCCGGAAGTTCTAACTGGAATTTCCTTAACTATTTCACTTCGCGAATAATCAATTAAATCCCAAACAAATCCAATTACTTTTTCGCCTAATTCTGTTAGATTATAGCCGGATTCATCTCCTCTAAGCAAATCTGAATTTTTGAGTTCTCGAAGATGGTACCCAAAGCGTCCTGCATCTGTTGTAGGTTCTAAATTCAATGTTTGCATAATTTGAGTGAAAGTTAAGGGACTTTGGCGACTTAGTAATTTTAATATATTAACGCGAATAGAACTAGAAAGTGCGCTAAGCA
>JABXJU010000449.1 GCA_013375405.1 Candidatus Helarchaeota archaeon | reverse complement strand
CTCTAACCTAGGGATATATGCATATGTATAAATGGCCAATGCCTTCTCTTTCGACTTCTCTGTTAGGATCTTTTGTATATATCTTAAAAGCCAGGTTTTCCCACTCCCCTCGCCACCGTATACCTTCATCCCAACTCGTCGGCCATCTAAGACGCGCTCAATAAATCTATTAAAGCTTGGTTTATCACTTAGATCATCTCTATTCCACTCAATCTGTTTAAATGGGACAACCATTGGACTCCGGATGGCATAAGGGTCATCCTTGAACCCAAATTTTTCATACCACATTTTACATTCCTCCTTCAGTTAATATCTGATCTAAATCGCGTTTTAAGGGGTTTCGCCTGGCTAACTCTATCATCTCTCTAGTAGCTTCTTTCAAAGCGCTTTTCGACTTTTCGTCAAGGTCGCTAAGGTGGCACCCCACCTCGCGGTTCCCTTTTAGCCCTGCGCTGAGCCCTGTGGGTGTAAAGTTTGCACTTGTGACAATAGCACTAGCAGAATCTTCTGCTTCTGCGAAAAGTACCTTTGCATGGATCCTGGTGTGATGATAGGCGTTAACTCTATTAGTGTCCACTATCTTTTTTAAAGATTTCAAATATTTTTGGTACACCGGTTTTTTTCGTGCCTGTCTCGCCATATCGAATGGGTTGCAGCCGATCACTATGGTGACTTTAACCCCTCTATTGACCATTCTTACTATCTTTTCGCTAAATTTTATGCCGCCATCAAGGTCAAAGTCATGTAAATTTAGAGTCGTTAAACGAATCCGTTGCGGACTTGCTCGGAGTATAGCTAAAATCGCCTCCCTATGATG
The DNA here is from genome assembly GCA_013375405.1 of Candidatus Helarchaeota archaeon. The sequence continues at coordinate 241 of JABXJU010000449.1, read as the reverse complement.
CGCTCCTTCCCATAAAATAGTTAAATGCATCTCTATGCACCTCGAAAAAGTAACTTGTTAAGTTTTAGCCCCGTTTAAGATCTTCTCTTTTAAATCACGCAAATAAAATCCCTTTCCACCGCTATAAATATAAGCGAAGCCAGATTTTTGCTTAGCCTCCAACTCAAGTAAGCGGTTAAATAATGAAGGACAGTGATCGAAGAGAAGCTCAAATTCTTTGGGGTTTTTAAATACACCGCAC
>JABXJU010000027.1 GCA_013375405.1 Candidatus Helarchaeota archaeon | reverse complement strand
TTTTGTTTCCTTGATGTTTCTGCCGACAACACCCCCCGCGATGGAGATGGCAACCTCTTGATTTTTCGTAGCTCGGGCTATGGTTTCACTCTTATCTTGAATTTGGCGAATTACTCCAATAATTTTACCATTTTTATTAATCAATTGAGTTTTTGGGCGGATCGTTCCCCCTAAGACCCGAATGCCTATTACTGCAGGATCTGATCGACGGAAAATATATTGAGGAAGAAAAAGTATCTTGCTAGGGTGCTTGACTTTATCGTATTCGATAGTTTTAAATTCGTCTTCCTTTTCCTTAACCCAGTCGAGATATTCCTCAATTAACCGGTAAATTACATCATTTTCAAATATTAATATCTCTTGGTTAAACGCTTCTTCTTTTGCATCGGGTAAGATTTTTGTATGAAAAGCAAGAATCACGGCGGAAAGCGGATCAGTTTCCTTTACAATTGTAGCCTCGGTAATATCTCTTTTTGAAATCGATCCCACATCTGCTTTTCTAATCTGAACTTTTTCCTCCTTGAGGAAATCGATCAGTGCTTCCAAGGATCCAAGCGTATCGGCCTTTAAAATTATTCCTGAAGAATCCGTATCAATACGAATGCTTTGGATCTCAGATTTAATAGTCGCAATGGCTTCTTCTTGTTCTTGGGGAGTATTTACAACTAGAACTGGACCACCAGCAACGGCATCTTCAAGATTGGGGGCTGCGATTTTTATTCCAGCCGCTGCTGAAACTTTTTGAATTGATGAAAATTTTTCACGCGGGTCCCTAATTTCATCCAAGGGTTTTGGGAGGAGTAAAGCCCTAATTTTTGTCTGAATGGATTTCGTCAATCCTCCAACAATAATAGAGTCCCCCTTTTTTAAGACTCCATCATATAGGATGGTATCTATGGTGACTCCTAATCCCGGTTCTTCCTTTACTTCTAATACGACTCCTTTTCCAGCGCCTTGACTCGTTTTTAAGCGCTGCTGTAAATACTGGGTGGTTAATCCTGCAAGGACCATTAATAATTCTGGGATTCCTTCGCCTGTCTTTGCGCTCGTTGGAACGATTGCAATTGTTTGCGTAAAGTCAGCAACTCGGTCGAATCGGTCAGCTAAAAGTCTTTCTTCCGTCAATGTCCCCATTATCTCATAAATTCTATTATCTAACTCTGTTTGGACGGAAGGTACTTGCTTTTTAAAGGATTCAAGAAAAGAAGGATCATGGAATTTCCATCCGGGAACCCGATCAATCTTATTTGCCGCAATTAAAAAAGGAGTTTTTCGCTCTTTTAGAATCTTTAATGATTCAAAGGTCTGCTCTAGGCATCCCTCATTAATATCTATTACCAATACTGCTATATCCGAAACTGCGCCTCCACGGCGTCGTAAATTTATGAAAGCTGAATGCCCGGGAGTATCAATAACAAGAAGTCCGTTTATCTTTTGGAGTTGAATGCCAGTTTTTTGGATCAAAGGGCCGCAAATGTCAATTATTGTTTCAATTGGTAGAAAACTAGCACCGATATGCTGCGTAATGCCGGCAGCTTCTCGTTTTTGCACCCCAGTACCTCTTATTCGGTCCAATATAGAGGTCTTACCGTGAACTATTGAGAACAATAGTCCATTCCGTGATCTATATGTCCGAGGACCGATACTATAGGTTGACGGATTGACATTTTCACACACCTTGAATACTCTGTAAATAAGAAAAGGATAATTATTTATAAATTAAAAATCCGATTTATGATGATTTTTCAGTAAAAAAGAATTTAAAAATATCTTGTGCCTGTTCTGCGAATTTGGGGAAAAATTCATTAAATAATTCAAGTGTTCGAGAGACTTTAGAATAAAAAATGATGAATAATTGTTCATCTTTGATAGTAACTCCACGGAAAATTATGAATCCATTCTCAACAGTGACTGTGATTTTTTCCGGTTTAATATCTCTTTCTTTCATGACTAGATACATGTAAAGTGATTGGGTGGAAATACTTTGACACAAGAAAGCACTTAATTCATTACTCGCGTATTCTCCTATTAAGTAGCCGTTTTGATTCAATAATATAACAGCATTTGCTAATATTTTCTTCGCAAAATCAGCCAAATGATGGGAGAGAATTTCAGCTTTTGTAGATAGGTGAGTTAACCCGCTTGAAAAGGCTTTGATTAATGACCATTCATCAAATATAGATGTTTCAAAAAATTCGATCTGACGATTACCTGAACCTTCTTGAAACATATCCTTAAGTATTTTAATATTTTGGCGAATTTCAGGAGTGTTTTTAATGTCAGGGTCTACTTTATGTAGAAAAATGATAATCGGAGGTTCAATATTTAATTTATTAAAAATTTCAATAATTTTTTGGTAATAATCTAAAGCTAAATCATAATTTTTTGGGTCTTTTACATCAACACAATATAAAAATAAGTCAGTTTCCTCAAAAAATATATCTTTTTGTAAATATCCTTTTCGATATGCTTCTTGCCCCCCCAAATCCCATGCTGAAACTTTATAACCAAATATTTTGAATATAGATCTTTCAATGCCCTTAGTCGGAGTGAGAGCACCTAATAAACTGTATTTTTTCTCCATCGTAAGTAGGATCGAGGTTTTCCCTACGTTTTCTAATCCTACAACCATGATTTTAAGAGTTTCCTCAGACATATTAATTTACCTTCAATTCTCGTCTCTTTCAGAGCCGTAATATAAAATTTATTAGTGATTCTAAAAATATTTTTCAATGTATTAAATAATTTTCAATATAATAGATGAACTGATACTTAACTATTTTAATGTGGTGTATAACGTATGGAGGAAAGTCTCGTCTTTTTGAAGCCCGATGCAGTTCTAAGAAGGAGTATTGGGGCAGCAATCTTACAAGAATTTCTCAAGAATGATGATAAATTTTCTATAGTGGCTTTTAAGGAAGTACAAGTAAGTGCAGACTTAGCAAAAAAACATTATCAGGAGCATGAAGGGAAGATCTTTTTCCCATGGCTTGTAAAATCAATTTGTTCGGCCCCCGTTTTAGCTATGATTGTCCAAGGAGAAATTCAACAAATTCGGGATTTTCTTGGGGCTACCTTTGTTCAAAAGGCGGAATTGGGTACTATAAGAGGAAGATTTGGCATTTGGGGGGGTGTAAATTCAGTACATGCCTCGGATAGTCCCGAAAATGGGCGGCGAGAGTTAGACCTGTGGAAAAATTTAGCTAGTTTAAATAAGGACCTGAATGCGCTTAAAAAAATCAAGGACTATATTACTAAATGGATTAATACATTAAAAGAAGAAAATGTATTTAAATTACGAAATCTTTGTAGAAATTTAACTGAGAATCAATCAAGGAAGGAAGAGGTTCATCGGGATTTAACTCGAATATTAGCTGAAGAATGCCCCCTATCGGATACTCAAACAATTAGAAATTTTGCGAATATTATTATTGAAAATGTGCTTCTCTGATTATTATGACTTTAACTATTTTTCCAGTATAGTTTTATTCTATGTTTTTTGATAGAATTTTGTCCATTTCAATTTACGGGGATTCCGTTTATACTTTAATCGCGACTTGTTGCACTTGCTGGAACAAAAGTACATGACTGACCCATCTCTACGGACGTACATACTTCCCGTTCCTAGTTCTATTTTTTTCCCACAAAAGGTGCAATTCCTGAGTTTTACCATCTTAATTACATCTGCTGATATTTAATCTATTATTATGGGGCCTTAATTTTGCGAGCTTCGCGTTCAGTTTCTCGAAGTGTGACAATGTCTTGAAGTCTAACTGGTCCTTTTATATTTCTCGTTAAAATTCGCCCTTTATCCCTTCCAGATAAGATCCTTACTTTTACTTGAGTAATTTCACCTGTGGTCCCCGTCCGACCGATGAGTTGTATTATTTCGGCTTCTACAACTTCTTCAAGTTCATATTCGCTCATTTTTTTCACCAATGACTTAAAATTTACTAGAATTCCGCTAATTTTTCAGAGAGATCTTTGATCAAAGCTTTTGCGTCCCCTGCATCCAGAACTGCAACAGTGCTCGTGTTGACATCGATCCCCGAAATTTTTCCTAATTTTTTCTTAATAGTTGGAAAAGTGTAGGGGACTTTCTTTTCTTCACATAGCAAAGGAATGTGAGCGGCAATTTCGGCAGGTTCTATATCAGTAGCGATTAAAATTAACTTCGCAACTCCACGTTCAATGGCTTTGGTAGATTCATTAATTCCGCGTTTTATTTTTCCCGTATCGCGGGCAATTTCAAGTGCTTCTAGTGATTTTTTATTGAGTTCTTCTGGAATCTCTTTATTCATATACATAGGTTTAGACATTAAATCATACCTCCTAAAGCTTTACTTTTTTCATTGGTATTGAAAGAAATGCCAATTTTTGCTTTAATCTTGGCAATTCATTTGAGGTAATATATTTAGAACTAACTTAGAAGCTACCTATTAAAATGCTTTGTTTTTTCTACAAGCCAGAAAAATGACTGGGGAATTTTATTTCAATATATGCTCTGGTTTTACGCCGTATTCGCTGAGACTGGTATCATAATACTCTACTTTTTTAGATTTCAAAGCGCTAACACATCTGTCTTTACTATTAATTGATTCAAACAAGGCTATTAAACACCCGCCCCCTCCAGCACCAGTCAATTTTGCTCCCAATGCACCATTTGATATGAGTATTTCAATCAAATCATCAAGCTCCCTTCGGGAAACACCTAAAACTTGTAAAAGCTGCTGATTATAGGTTAATAAATCTCCCAGCTTCTTTATATTTGGGAAGCGAAGAGTATTTTCAGCTTTCACCGAAATGGCATTTATAGCTTGAAAGACGTGCTTGAAAATAGAGGGGTAGGCTTTATACAAATTCCTCACATTTTCTACCTGAACTTTTGTTGAACGTGAAATTCCACTATTTACTATGAGAAGTGGGAATTCATAGGGGATTTCTATATGTGAAATCTTTCCTTTTTTAAATAAGATGGCTCCACCATAGGTTGAGATACTATTATCAATTCCAGAGGGAGTACCGTGAGTTATTTTTTCCCCCTCATAAGCAATTGAAGAAATGGCATCCAATCCCAATTTAAGATCAAATAAGCTGTTTAAGGCTGCAGTGGTCGCCACTGTAATTGCTGCAGATGATCCCAGCCCAACTCCAATTGGAATATCCGACCATACCTCAATATTCAGCCCGCTTGTTAAATGGTATCTGTTATATATCGTCTTTATTATTTGCCATATTGGAGTTATTTGGTTATTTTTTGGATTTTGGGAAATATCAGAAATTGTCTCTTTAAAATTATAATCCTTTAAGTAAAAGGTAAATGATGAATCGGATTTTGCTTGGATTTTAGTAAGCGCTCGAAGATCAATCGCAATTACCACTGCCGCTGCGTCATAAACAACGGCATGTTCGCCTGTCAATATACATTTTCCTGGTGCGGAAGCAAGACTTTCTCGAAAAATAATCGATACTATCCTTTCTATTTAAAGCCACAATGGGTTTTTTATCCTAAATATCGAAATTTACTGATATCATCTAATAAATTAATATACGTGAGTAACATCCGCCGACAACAATATCGATTGAGTCCTAAATCATCCAATACTTCTTTGGGATTTTCTCCTTGCTGAGTGCGCTGAGTAAATGGCTCCCATTTATCAGCGATAATTTTACCGCATGTGAAGCAACGGACCGGTATGATCATGACTAAATTACACCTCAAATCATAAAAAACTATTTCAAATTATCTATAACTTTTTTGTTTCCGTGCACGGGCAGAGTGGCCTCCAAACTTTTTGGGTTCTGACCTTCTGGAATCGCCTACTAACATAGTTCGGTCATATGAGATAAGTTTACTTCTCAATTCGGGCTTTTGAAAGAATCTATCAAGCGCACGAGCAATTGCAATTCTTACCGCCATTGCTTGCCCCATAAAACCGCCAGATTTTACTCGAACCTTTATATCAACTTTGTTACTAAATTTTTCCCCTGCGAGTATTATGGGTTCCATGATCGTTAAACGAGCCAATTCGGGCTCCCAAAGTGCGATAGGTACCCCGTTAATTCGCAGCTTCCCTTTACCTTCTTTGATAACTGCTCTAGCTATAGCAGTTTTGCGTTTGCCCGATGTTAAAATTAATTTTGCCATTTTTTAACCCTATAATTAATATTTGTATCCTATTTCCTTAGCTAATTCATTGACTTGCATGAACGAGCCTTTTATACGATCGATCGAAAGATCTGCAAAAGTCTCGATATCAGCTTCATCTAACTCAAAGTCTTCAGGAATTCCTATATAGACTTTAAGATTTCTATAAACCTGCTTACCGCGGTCTTTTTTCCACGGTAGCATGCCTCGAATGGTCCTACGGACCAGTTGATCGGGTGATTTATACCAAAAAGGTCCCTTTATGGGATTATAGTGGGTTCGAATTTGTTGGCGTTCCTTATAGCGTGCAATAATTTGTCTTTTATTGCCAGAAATAATGGTCTTTTCTGCATTGATGACAATAACTTTTTCACCAAGTAATAACATTTTTGCAATTTTTGAGGCTACCCGCCCCAATATTAGTCCATCAGCGTTAATAATTCTAGGTTTCATGGTTATCCCTTCTTAAGTTAGTAATTTAACTTTGGAACCTGTTGGATTTCTTTTCAAAAGATCTTCAATTATAATTGATTCGCCTCCAGCTTTCAGGATTTTTTTTCTTGCCTTCTTAGAGAATGCAAATGCGGCGACAGTAACATGATGTGTTAATTCACCTGAAGATAAAACTTTTCCAGGAATAAGTATAATATCTTTCCCTTCTGAAAATACATTTATTTTCCCGAGATTCACGATTATGCGGTTAGTTCGTGATTTTTGTAAAAATCCACTGACATTTTTCCAGATCCGTCTTTTTGTACGGTCCAACGCTCGGATTAATCGCCGTCTGCGTGGATCTGTTGTTCTAATAGGATTCACCATATTTTAACCAGCTATAACGTTTCCAACATTTCTAAAAAGTTTTTAATTTTATCTTTTAAGATTTTAATTGCTTCGGTAACAACTTTTTCGGCGGCCAATGCACCACTTGATTCAATCGTGAAGATAAACTTAGTGGAATCCCAATTCACTTGAATTGCTTTTTCAGGCTCAGTCTCACATACGTCTTCACATGCTTTGCAAAAGTTGCATGTCATTGCATCTGAAATTTGAATACGATCATTTTTAAAGGAGATAATATTGCGAGGACATGCCTCAACACATTTTTCGCATTTTTCACATGTTTCATAATCTATTTTAATTAACGGCAAATATTTATAAGCAACTGTGGCAACCGGTTGCCATTTTGAATGTTCTTCCCCAATCCCAAGTTTTCCATACGCTTCAAGAACTATTTTTTGCCCTTTCACTAGCTCAACAATTGGGACCTTAGGATTAACCGGCGTTATAACAGGGTCCTCTGGTTCAAGATCTTCCGCATACACGATAAGTGGGCCATCGACAGCTTCCTTATTAAGTGTAAACGTAACTTGACACTGTGGACAGCCTTCGCCTTTGCACCCACATAAACTCGGGAGAATATAAGTATCTAGATCAGTCTTCAGAGGGATTAACCCTAACCGATGACCGATAATTTCATCATACAAAGGACCATCATTTTCAACAATCCAAACATCTTCAATAGCAAGACATGGGACTTCGGCAATCATGACTCTTCGTAATGAATTAGCAATAGAAGGATCAATACCTTCTACAATCATCTTTACGTAATTGTCTCTTTGCTCAAGGATAGTAATTTTCATATTTTTAAATCATCTCTTCTATGATCAGCGTTTTTTTGATCATCTCAAACGCGACGGCCTCGTCGTCCGCCTGGTCTCCGGGTACCATCGTGCGGTACTGGAGTCACTTCTTCAATACGTCCGATCTGTAATCCAGCACGTGCTAATGCACGTATTGCCGCTTGTGCTCCTGGGCCTGGTGTTTTAGGTCCATGTCCTCCAGGTGCTCGGACTTTAATATGAATTGCAGTTATTCCTTTCTCTCGAGCCTCATTTGCTGCCCGGAATGCTGCTTGCATAGCGGCATAGGGTGTAGCTTCATCACGGTCCGCCCTCACTATCATTCCACCCGAGTATCTTGCGATAGTCTCTGCGCCAGATAGATCAGTAATATGGACAATTGTATCGTTGTAGGACGAAAAGATATGGGCGACACCCCATCTCTTTTTCTCTTCTTTCTCTCTTTTCTCAGCTGACATAAGATACTCATCTATTCTTAGTTTTACATCATTCTTGAGATTGTTCCACATGAATTGGATGCTCCGGATTGACTAGGGGGGAGCTCGGTGCATAAGTAATTTCATCCTCTTCTTTCCTAAGCACAATATGACTGGGCGAGGTTACACGGGTTCCTGCAATGGCAATATGCCTATGAACAATGAACTGGCGAGCCTGGTCCATCGTCCTTGCAAGACCTTTTTGTACAACAATGGTTTGCAAGCGGCGCTCTAATAAGTCATCCAAACTCAGGTCAAGCACATCATCGAGGGAGGCAGTCGTAGGAAGAAGCCCTAGCCGATCCAGTTTCGTCATTAATTCGCGTTGTTTTTTAGCGGCTTCTTCAGCAGAAAGAGCAAGTAGCTGTTTAGCAATACCACGAAAGTCTTCTATTTTTGTCTTAAACTTCCAAATTTCCTTTTTATTTCGTAATCCGTATCGTCCAAGTATCCTCAGTTCGGTCTCTAGTCGTTCTTTCTGCCAAGGATGTCTTGGAGCTCTATATTTTTTGTGTTGTTTTCTAGGATCGCCCATTTTATCAGCTCTAAATTCTACTTTTTCTTCTTTAGTTGTTTGAGAAGTTTACGGCGATGGACTCCCACGATTTGGCCTCTTCGACCCGTTGATTTCGTTCGTTGGCCGCGAACCTTCAAGCCTAATTGATGTCGGATCCCTTTCCGGCTCCTAGTGCGTTTCATCCTATCAATGTCGCTCTTATTAACCAACATTAATTTAGAACCTATGACGTGATCATTTACTCCCGTCTTGATATCCTTTTGGCGATTTACTAGGTAACTAGGTATTTCATAATCTTCAGGTGTAGCCTTCATTATCTCCTCGATTTTTTTAACATCTCTATCGGGCAGAAAGCCTAACCGCTGCTCTGGATCAATTTTTGCAAGTTTAGTAAGAATTTCAGCATAGCGTATGTTTACACCTTTAATTTTGGTTAAGGCGTGCGGAATCTTTAGGTGCCCATCAAGATCTGTGCTGGCTACTCTTATTATGTGCCGGAATGACATCTTTATCACGTATTCTCATATGAAGTATTTCAATTTTCAAATATTTTCTATAGTTTTGCGATCTCCATTTATAATCTCATATTATCTTGCTTATTTTTCAGATATTTTTACTGATTTTATTAGTTTGATTTATAATTTGGAATTTCGGCTTCGGTATTTCAAAGGTATTGAATTTAATAAAGATTTTGTATTCTTTCAGAAGAAAGGATCTCATTAAACCTTATTGCTTCCAAATCAAGAATTTATAAAAATGTATTGATTTGTGAATACGCTCTATAGAGAATGGAGAGCACTGATTGGGAGGAATTATTACGCTTTTTGCAGAATTAAACCAGAGATTTTTTCGAATGCATCATTTACCTGTGTTCCATCCTTTGCAGACGTTTCGAAATATGATGCTTCGAGTTCATCTGCCGTGGATTGAGCTTGTTCTTTTGCAATCTTGCGAATATCAGTCAAATCTACTTTATTCGCTAGAAGAACACGAGGTATATCACCACTAAACTTAATGAGATCTTTATACCATGCTGGAATGGATTCGAAAGTACCAGGGCGGGTCACATCAAATACAAGAATACATCCTTGGGCGCCACGATAATAAAGATGGCGAACATCGCGCCACTTGGCTTGCCCCGCAATATCCCAGAGCAGGAGTTTAATCTGATTATTCTCAAGTTTTAATTCTTTTATGACGATATTTGTGCCCAGCGTTGGCTTATATTCAGCTTGAAATGTTTTTTCCGCAAATCTTGCAATTAGGGAAGTTTTCCCAACAGCTCCATCGCCAATAACAACAATTTTAAAGACAAATTTTCGTTCGGGTACCAATTCAACTCGCCTCATCTATTTTTTCAATATAAAACTCGCAGTGAGAATCTCCCTTGGACTCACATAAAACTTCTTTAACGAGGTAATGTTTGCCTGTCGATTCTTCCTTAATCTTTGCCAGGGCACCACTAACCACATGACAGGTTGGTTTATCTGAAACCATCCCCTTACAAACAGGATTATTCTTAATTTGGACAATGCCCTTATCATCATCTTTCATTACGGTCCACGTGCCGCCAATCCACTTTTCTAATTTCTCAACTACTTCTCGTAAAGAATAACCGAAGGGTGTGAGATAAATAGCGAATTTTCGGCCTGATTCATATAAAATGGCATCTGTGCCATGTCCAAGTAAATCATGCATGGAAATAATTAATGATTTGAATGTTTTAAAGGAAATTGATCGGTGTATAGAGGGTGGTGGTATCTCTCGGTTGATGTATTCGTCAAGGCCGGCAAATCGAAGGACTGAATTTTTACCATCTCGTCCCATAACTTCGTGTAATGCCGTAAGCAATGCAGAGAATACAATCATCCGAATTTCTTTTGGTTCTCCCAGACTTAAAGACATGGGATTATCACCCTCGTTTGTTTGAGATCTTCTATTCGCTATACGATCTGAAAGGATAAAAATTAAAAATTTTTCCTAAAAAACAAATATCAAGCTTATATTTAAAATAACTTACGCTTCTCTAATTTTTTCATATTTTTATTCTTAATTCTACACTAAATTGTATAGTATTGATTAGTAGCATTGCTAAAATATTCTTTTTTTAGTTAATTTAAAATCTATCTTGAATCTATTAAACATAAATTTAAAAATCGTGACGCCTTTCAACCTTAAAATGAATTTGTTCTATATAATTTACTTCTGAACTACTATTGAAATTTATATATTTATGTAAAAATATTGAATAATAGTCAATATAAATTAACATATTTGCGCTAACAAGATGCTAATTTCAAAAAATTAACAGGTTTAAGTTAAAAAACCTTGGATTATGATCTTAGAATTTTCACAATCATGTTACATTTTTCAGATATCATAAAGTTTTAAAAGCTAGACAACGGTTTAATCAATAAAAAATTGAACCGATTAAAATAAAATTAATTTATTTTGTTCGATTTTCAATAGCGAATACCCTTGGAGTATTGGTAAAATGCGGATAGCTATGTTTTCTGAAGTACCGACATTTAATCCAATCCTCCCCAATGGTGTCAGCGCATTTATAGAAGCGGTATCAAAACAATTAGCAAAATTAGGCCATGAAATTCATGTTTTCGAACCATCGCAGTATTCGGGGCAAGAAAAGGAAGTAAAAGTTCAAGATAATATAATATTACATCGTCTTTTTTCCTTTCCTGCTGGGGCTTATAAAGATTTGAGAATTGCTCTACCGCTTAAAACAATTTTTAAGAAATTGAAGCTTAAATTTGATGTTGTGCATGCCAATGGCCCGCTCAATGGTATTGCGCCATCTATGGTGGGAAAAAGGCAAAATTGTGTAAAAATTATCACATATCATACACCTGGTGAACATTACCGAAGATATGCGCCGCGATTTGTTCCTATCCGTTATAAATTCTTTTTAGATAGAGTTGAAAAATTTATCTACAATTCTTTCGACTTAATAACAACTCCTGCAAACAAGATTCGGAAGGATTTAATTGCACGTGGATTTGAGGAACGTAAACTCTTCGTGTTGCCAAATTGTGTTAATCTCCAAGAAAATCACAAACGTATATCAGAAGAACGCATGCAGCGGTTACGGGATCATTACGCATTGCATGGGAAAAAGATTGTTATCTATGTTGGTCGAATGAGTCCAGAGAAACGAATTCCAGATATTATTAAAATAGCACCACAGGTAGTAAAAGAAGATCCGGAAACCCATTTTATTATGGTGGGAAAAGGTCCATATTTGAACGAATACAGAAGACTGGCTCATAAAATTGCACCAAAATCTGTTACTTTCACTGGTTATGTATCTGACAACACGCTTTCCAATTTATTGCACATGAGTTCTCTTGGAGTCATCTTTGTTGATGGTGCGCAGGTCTTTGATATAACCCTCCTGAATTATTGGTCAAATCATATGGCCGTTTGCGCGCGTCGAGCCGGAGGTATGGGAGACGTAATAACCCATACGGAAAACGGGATGTTGTTTAATAAGCAAGCCGAGGCTTACGGCCAGATATTGGCCCTGCTACAAGACGAACGATTATGTAAACGATTAGCGGAAAAGGGATATAAGACCGTGCAGGACAAATATACGGTAGAGACTGTCACCAACCAAATGTTAGGTTACTATAAATTGGCAGCAAAGAAATTCCATATTAAAGGCGATGGGATCGTCAAACACATCTTGCGATATATAGGAAAGAAAAGATAAAAAGTTGATTTGTTTTTTTTTTAAAAGATTTCCTCTTGTTGCATAGATTCTAACTTTCCTTTAATTCTTCCCGCGCGATAATTAAATTCTGGATTTCAGAAGTGCCACCCCCGATCTGGAAAAATTTGGCGTCACGCAAATACCGCTCTACTGGATATTGATCGGTGTAGCCATCACCACCATGAATTTGTACTGCTTCCAAGGCAATTTCGACCGCTGTTTTGCTTGAAAAGGCTTTCGCCATAGAAGCTTCTTTAGTAAATTTCAAATTTAAATCTGCTAATTTAGCAGCACTATAAGTTAATAGTCGGGCTGCTCGAAGTTTAGTAGCCATGTCGGCTACTTTGAACCTGATTCCCTGAAAACTTGCAATAGGTTTCCCAAATTGAATCCGAGTTTTTGCATAATTTTTTGAAGCTTCCAACGCTGCGAGCGAAATACCATTACATTCGGAACTTAATGTGATTCGTTCCACGTTAAAGGTTGACATTAAAATTTGAAATCCCTTGCCTTCCTCTCCAACCAGATTGTCCTGAGGAATTCTTACATTATCAAAATTTAAAATGCCATTCTTTACTCCATTTAATCCTAATAATCCATATGGAGCTTCGATAGTAAATCCTGGCGTATCCTTCTCCACTAAAAAGACACTTATTCCCTGGCGTGGATCTACTTTCTTGTTTGTCACGCACCAAACTAAGTAATAATCCGCAAGTCCCGCATTTGTGATGAATCGTTTTGATCCATTCAGGATATATCCCGCCCCATCCTTTTTTGCAATAGATTGTATACTCGCAGCATCTGATCCTGCCCTCTCCTCGGTGATGCAAATGCTACACAATTTATCTCCAGTGACGATTTTCTTTAAATATTTTTCCTTTTGGGCGACAGTTCCGTAATTGATGAGGGTATATCCATCTAAAATGCATGGTGTTCTAGTTACAGAAGCTGCCACGTTTAGTTTTGAAATTTCTTCGGTTATAATGCAATGAGCAATCATACCCAGATTAGTTCCATTGTACTCTTCTGGGATCAGAGGGCCAAAAAAGCCCATTTTACCCATTTCTTTTATTAAGGAAATCGGAATTTCTTTCTTTTGATTGATCTCATCTTGAATAGGTGCCAATTTCTTCGATAAAAAATCACGAATTTCGTCTTTCAACGCGATTTCCTTATCAGAGTAAAATAATCGTTCCATTGTCTCAACCCATCGAAATTTATTTTTTTCATTTAATTAAAATTCTTTTCTCATTAGAATACAGTCTCGATTTCAGGGAAAAAATAAAGTTATAACGTAATATTAATCAAAAAATTAATTCATTTGATAATTAAGTAGATCTCAAAATGGTGATGAAATAATGGATTATGAAGATATTATATTCGAGAAAAAAGATGGGATAGCGCGTATAACTATTAATCGACCGCAGCGCTATAACGCATGTACACAGCACACCGTCCATGAATTGATCGACGCATTCAACCGGTGCAATGATGATGGGATCGGAGTTGTTGTTTTCACGGGAGCTGGGGAAAAGGCGTTCTGTACTGGCGGAGATCAGACGACCCGTGAGAAGGGCGGCTATAAGGGACAATATCTGTTGCCATTAGAGGTAGGCTGGCAGCACGTAACCCATCAGATCCGCACCTTACCTAAGCCGGTCATCGCCCGTGTGAATGGATACGCGATTGGGGGCGGGCACGTGTGGCATGTCGCCTGTGATCTCAGCATTGCAGCAGAACATGCGCAACTTGGACAAGCGGGACCGCGTGTGGGATCTTTTGATCCGGGATACGGAACCGGCGACTTAATGCGTGCCGTGGGTATCAAACGTGCGAAAGAAATTTGGTTTCTTTGTCGCCGGTACACCGCTCAGCAAGCTTTAGAAATGGGACTCGTTAACGCCGTTGTGCCCATAGAAAAATTAGATGAAGAAATAGATCGTTGGTGTCAGGAACTGTTAGAAAAGAGCCCGACGGCATTGAAGATGTTGAAATATGCTTTTCTGGCTGATACTGACGGAACAACGGGTGCCACTTATTTAGGTGTTGGTGGTCTTTCTCTCTACTATGGCACCGAAGAGGCAGTGGAAGGAAAGAACGCATTTCTAGAGAAACGTAAGCCGAAATTCCGTGATATCAAAAAAATAAAAGAAGAAAAAGCAGAATAAATATTCATTCTCATATCTTTCAATATTTTAAACAAAATGAGAAAATGAGGAACGAAGTATGGCAGAATTGGGCCCGTTGAATATGTTATTAAAGAATTATCTGGCAGCGACCAGTGGGTCGGAGGCGGTGTTCATTGTAAAGCGGGATGGATCAATTGTTACGTCAATTATACGTCCAGGATTCAATGAACAGGAAATTGGAGGACTAACCACTTTAATTAGTTATATTTCAGATATTATTCGTATCGATTTTGAAACGGGGTATTTCCGGAAGAGTGTGCAACAAATCTCCACGCCCGGGAAGGGATTTGTGTTTCGTCAAGTCGATCCAGACGTAGTTCTGATTACAATTTGTGATGAGACTGCGAATAAACAAGTATTAACCGCTTATAGTGTGTATGTTGCGAATAAAATTGAGACAATTCTGAAAAGAAAATTTGTGTCGCCTGATGTTCCAAAATCTGAGACAAAGGTTAAGGAGGAAATCACACCAAGGAAAGAATTTGTATTTAAGATTGTGATTATTGGGGATGTAGGGGTCGGGAAGACGACGACGACGGTCCAATTTGCCCATTCCAGATTTGAATCGGAGTATAAACCCACGATTGGAGTGGGTATTGTTAAAAATGAGTATTGGATTGGGAAAGATTTAGTTAATTTTCAGATTTGGGATATTGCCGGCCAAACATTCTGGAAGGATATGCGTCGAATATATTATGGGGGAGCTCAGGGCTGCTTGATTTTGTACGATGTAACCCGACCGCTCTCGTTTAAAAATGTCCAAACATGGATTGAAGAACTGAATTCCTTCGTTACTTCAAAAATTCCTTCTATTTTATGTGCAAATAAAATTGATTTAGTAGAACATCGACAAGTTACTCGTGACGAAGGTAAAAAATTAGCTGCTAAATTAAACATGCCCTACTATGAGATTTCTGCGAAGACATCTGAAAATATAGATGAAGCGTTTCATTATTTAGGGGAATTACTAATAGAAGATTATAATAAACAGTCATAAAAAAGAAAGAAAGAAAAAGCGCCGAGAGAGGGATTCGAACCCTCGCGACTGTCCACATGACTTTCATTGAAAGCATTCAATGAGTCACAGACTTTCCTGTTTTAAGAAGGAACTCAAGGCCTGCGCCGTAATCCGCTTCGCCGAACGTTATTCCGTTCTTTGGCTATCTCGGCGTATCAATTGAAATGTTCTTATCTTTAAAAGATCAAGATTGCATAAAAATAAATTGCTAGTATTATGTAGGATTTAATTAGGTAAGGCGTAATCATGGCAGGATTTCGCTTCTTGGAGCATACCTCCGATGTTTATATTGAAGCACGGGGAAATTCATTAGAGGAAGCTTTTGTGCAAGCATCGTATGCTTTATTTGAGACAATGACCGATTTAAAATCCATTGAACCGAAGGAGAAGCGACAAATAAAGTTAGAGGCAGAAGATTTAAACTCACTTTTATTTGAATGGATTAATGAATTTCTATATTTTTTTGATACCAAACTATTAATCTTTTCAAAATTTGAGATCCAAATAGAAAGGAGGGATGATAAATATATAATAATTGGAAAGTGTTGGGGAGAAGAATATAATCCTGAAAAACATCCACCTCGTACAGAAATTAAAGCTCCCACCTATAGCCTAATGGAAATTATTCAGGAACCATCAGAAGTTATCCTGCGGTTTGTTGTCGATATATAACCGCATTTTTCATGACCTTCCTGTTCAAGTAGTGTATGATTTCATCTCTCTCTCAATCTGAAATATTGATGAGTCGTCCGATTTTCTGAGAAGGCAATAAGAAGGAGGAGAATGCTAGCGATGGGGAAGATAGAAAGGATTTGAAAGGCAAGGTTGAAGTTATTTCCAGATTGTGATAGAATTAGACCTGCCAGGAGAGGACCTATACTCCCACCAATGGCGAATCCAGCATTTAACCAAGCCATACCTTGACTCCTATTGCGTCGGGTGGTAATATCTGTAACCATGGCATATGTAGAAGTAGCCATGGCAGGCCAAGCAAACCCCATAACCATTTGGGGGAAAATCAACATCCATGGAATGAAAATAAATGAAAAACCCAGGATTGCAAGTTCTGAACAAAGAATCCCAAGGAGGAGGACAATTCTTCGCCCAAAATAGTCGGTTAATCTACCGACAGGAATCATTAGACATGCTTGTATGATCATATTGGAAGCTGAAATCAAAGCAATTACCATAGGATCTGCACCGAGGCCTTCTTCCATATAATTAGGAAGGAGCGCAAATCCACCTTGTACAGAAAGATGGCGAACTAGAACTGAGATGGAAAGAATAGCTATTAAAAAGGAGTACTTTTGGAGATTTGAATTATTTTTAGAATCATTATAATATGTAAGCGTTGATGAATCATCTTTTTAAGGAGGAATATCATGGATTTTAAAAAAATAGATACTTAATCCAATTATAATTGAGACGGCGGCAAAAAGAAAGACGAGATCCCCGAAATATTGGTCAACAACACCTCCAACAAGAGCACCGACTGCCCATCCAGCGCTATTAACAACATGGAAATAACCCATTAATTTGCCTTTAGATATAGTAGGTTCCATTTCTGTAAAAAGGGCTATGGAGTTGGGACTATATGCGCCAACAGAAATCCCAATAAAACTCGAACATACAATTAATTGCAATGGTGACGAGGCAGAAGCAAAGAAATAGCCTGTAAAAGCAATAGCAATAAGTAAAAGCCCTCCTAATACGAAAATTCTCCTTTTCATTAGTTTATCTGATAATCTCGAGAAAATAATTCCAAAAATAGCAGAGGTTATAAAATAAAAAGAGACCATAATAGTTGCAGTAACCGCATCAGCCTTTTTTATCCCAAATAAATATTGGGCTGGAATTCCAATTGAAATAAAGAAGTAAGTCAGTAAAAAGATTTTACTCGCTCTATTCATTTAGATTTAAACACCAATTATTTATCTTTAGATTTTAATTTAGATTTTTAAATCTATCCAAACGAGCTCAATTATTGTTATTTTTTTTTTTAGGAAAATCTCGAAATTTATAAATAGCCAGAAAAAAAGAATTAATTAGAACAAAGAGTGTCAGCGGTTCGACTTAGTGAATATCTTCGATGTGACATACCTTTTTGAAACGTAATTTGCATTTTCAAAACAAATTACTTAAAAATGAATTGTGGTGGTTTGATGTCAGATGAAATGCTAAACAAGATTTCAAATTTAGAATGGGAAATTCCTGCGACGTATAAACCCGGAATGCGGGTTCCGGCGCGGTTATACGCTAGCCAAGATTTAGTTAATAAAATGCGGAAAGATCGGACGTTTTCGCAATTAATTGGAATAACTTTTTTGCCGGGTATCCTTAAATGGGCTGTCGGATTGCCAGATGCACATCAAGGATATGGTTTTCCTATTGGAGGAGTTGCTGCAACCGACATCGAAACAGGGGTGATTTCACCTGGTGGTGTGGGTTACGATATCAATTGTGGAGTTCGACTACTTCGGACATCGCTTAATAAAAAGGATATTCTGCCACATATACAATCCTTGCTCAATAGTTTTTTTAGTAACGTTCCATCCGGTTTAGGATCTAAAGGTAAGATTCGAGTTTCCATCCCGGAATTGAATAAAGCGCTCATAAATGGAGCGGGATGGGGCGTAGAAAATGGATACGGATGGGATGAAGATTTACAGCACGCAGAAGAACGGGGTTGCATGCCAAATGCCAATCCTGCAAAAGTATCCCAACGAGCGAAAGAACGCGGAAAATCTCAAATAGGGAGTTTAGGATCTGGAAACCATTTCTTAGAAATTCAATATGTAGATAAAATTTTTAATCAGGAGGTAGCAAAAAAAATGGGGATCTTTGAGGAAGGCCAAGTTACAGTTATGATTCATACGGGTAGTCGCGGGTTCGGGCATCAAGTCTGCTCGGATTACTTGAGAACCATGGAACATGCAATACGAAAGTATAATATTAGGGTTCCAGATCGAGAACTCGCGTGTGTTCCCATTTCAAGCAGAGAGGGACAAGACTATTTACAGGCAATGGCGGCGGCGGCAAATTTTGCATGGTGCAACCGTCAACTCATCATGCATTGGATAAGAGAATCTTTTGAACACACCTTAAAAACATCGGCAGAAGATTTAGATTTGCACCTTATCTATGATGTTGCGCATAATATGGCAAAAATCGAAGAACATAATATTGAGGGAAAGTCTAGAAAAGTTTGTGTGCATCGAAAAGGTGCGACACGCGCCTTTCCCCCCAATCACAAAGTCCTTCCTGCCGATTATAAAAATATTGGACAACCAGTACTCCTCCCGGGCTCAATGGGAACTGCCTCCTATCTGTTAATTGGTACAGAACGTTCAATGGAGCTCTCATTTGGTAGTACGGCCCATGGAGCGGGGCGTTTCCTTTCTAGACATGCTGCTTTAAAAAAGTATTGGGGTGATACCGTCAAGAAAGAACTTGAATCGCAGGGGACCTTTGTCAAAGCAGCCTCAAAACGAGTTCTGAGCGAAGAAGCCCCGGGTGCCTATAAGGACATCCATTCCGTTGCTAAAGTGAGCCATGACCTCGGAATTGCCACGCTCGTCGTCCGATTAAAACCCATTGGTGTAACCAAAGGGTAATTCAACCTTTTTTTTAAATGCAAACAATTAAAAAAAATAAAACTGTTAATCAATATTTATCGCATATGAGTGAAAAAATAATGAGTCAAAACGACTTTAGGGCAACCAAAATAAATTCGGATGAAAAAGAGACTTGGTTTACTCGAAAAAATATTATAATAATAGCGTCCATAGCTGGTTTTATTGTTATTTTACTGATATTGGCTTTATCAGGTGTAAATTTAGGCGAGGTCTTTATTCAATGGACTTTAAATTATGAAACGAAGTTTGGGCCCTTAGGAATCTATTTAGCAATCTTTTTGATTAGTATTTTTGCAAATTTAACCGTGTTGTTCCCCGTTCCTTACATCATTGCGCTTTCAATAATTATCTTCACCATGGGTATTAATCCCTTGCTATTAGGATTCGTGGCAGGTGCTGGAGCGGCGCTCGGGGAAGTTACGGCATATTATTTAGGGAAAGGAAGCGCGGTCCTCATTGAATCAGGTACGGAAGAAAGTGAAAAAGCTAAGAAAATGAAAGATCGAATTAATAGAGGCTGGGCGATCCCATTGATGTTGTTATTTGCCGCCACGCCAATTCCAGATGACCCCCTATTACTAATGTTAGGTTATGCAAATTACAGTATTTGGAAGATGCTCATTACTTATTTTGTAGGCAAAGTAATAATTTGCCTTGGAACTGCATATCTTATTTTATTTGCATGGGATGTTCCCGCATTTGGATTTGTATTTTCACTATTAGGAATTGATAAACAAGCTATTATTGAATATGAATCCACCGGGCATTATCAATCGAGTATTAATCCGTGGATCTCATTTGCCGCATGGGTTGGCTTGTTGATGTTCATATTCCTGTTATTTTATGTGGACTGGTCAAAACAATTTAAGAAATTATTCAAACGTCAAGAGAAAGATATAGAAGCCAAGAAAGGTGTTGAAGTTAATCTTATATCTTTTGGAGGCAAAAGTATTTTGCTTCAAAGAATGTATCGTAAATATTTATAAAATATGAAAGGAGTGGATAGGATTTGGATGAACTTACAAAAAAATTGAAGGAAAAAAAACAAAAAAAGGATGAGGCTGAAATAGATCCAGTGAAAAAAGCAAGAATTATGGGGATGCATGCAGAAGGGGATGAAATTAATTATATCCGATGTGAATCATGCGGTCAGAGATTCCCAACACAGGAGTTACAAGAACACAACGGATTATATTATTGTTCAAATTGTATAAAGACGATTAATTTGGAATAGGTAAAAAATTTCCCTCAAATTTTTTAATTATAGGTAATATCGTTAGTCATAGTTATGCTTTTCACAATTCTTGATTGTTATACTGATGAACCAGCCGGTTTAGGAGTTCCCCCGTATATCGGAACCTATCCACGCTACATTGCCGGGGCCATTCTTGAATCAAAAAAAAGCGTCTTTTATTTAACAATTGATGATTTAAGGTTTTATTCTGCACGAGTTACGAATTATAAGACTAATAGAGAGCGCATAACAAGCCAAATACAAAACGAGAAACAAAAACTTAAAACAAATATTAAAATCAAGAATTTATCAAAAAATATTTTTGAGATCCAAAAAATACTCAAGAAGTCGGACGTTCTTATTGTTATTGCAGGTATTCATACGCCAGGTAAATATTTAGCTGCTCTTCCTGGAACCACCAAAGAAATTATACAATTGCTGCGTGAAATAAATTATACCAACTTTACCATTCTTACTGGTCCTGCTGCACAATTAGGATCTGGACTTTATGGAGGGAAAATTGCAAGAGAAATAAGCCGAGATTTTGAGCATTTTGATCTAATTGTGAATGATCTTGCGTTTAAAATTCAGGAATTAATTCAAAACAAGTTCACAGCAGATATCGATAAAATTAGTGGTTATAAGGACCTCAAGAAAATAGCTGTACTTGGGGCTGAGATTGTCAATCAACATCCAAATTATCCTGGCTTCATCATCGCAGAAATAGAAACCGGTAAGGGATGTCCAAGAAAGCCAGGCTGTAGTTTCTGTACAGAACCGTTGAAATCGGATGGTGTTTTAAAAAGAAGCATTGAGGATATAATCGTCGAAATCCAAGCGTTAAACGCAGCGGGTATAAAGAATTTTAGGTTAGGGAAACAAAGCTGCTTTTATTCGTATGGATCTTCGACCGATATTGAAAAATTATTAAGAAATGCGAGAAATTTTGCAGAAGTATTACATATTGATAATGCTAATCCTGCCGCTGTAACTGAAAAAAAAACGAAACTTATCGTGAAATACTGCACGGAAGGGAACATTGCGGCATTTGGTGTCGAGAGTTTTGATCGAGAGGTGCTAAATGCCAACAATTTGAATGCTAATCCTGAAACCATATATAATGCGATCAAGATATTGAATAAGTATGGGGCGGAGCGGGGTAAAAATGGAATGCCAAAATTCTTACCGGGAATAAATATTCTGTTTGGATTGATTAAGGAAAGTAAAAAGACCCATGAAGAAAACATGTATTGGCTAAGGAAAATCTTAAACGATGGTCTATTAATAAGACGAATAAATATACGACAAGTCGTTGTATTTCCGGGAACTTTCTTGTATGATGAATGCGGTGACAAGTACATCAGGAAAAATAAGAAATACTACTGGAAATGGCGGAATGAGATAAGGCAACAAATTGATGCCCCAATGTTAAAAAACCTTTTACCAGTGGGAACAATCTTAAAGGGGATTAGAACCGAGACCTATGATGGGAACACGACATTTGGGCGGCAAATTGGAACATATCCTTTAATTGTCGGAGTTAAAGAAAGGATCAAATTGGATGAATTTATTGATGTCAAGGTTACTGCCCATATGTTGAGAAGTGTAGTTGCAGAAAAGTTAGGATATTAAAACTAATAAACAACAACTATCTAATTAGTTTATTTTTAATAATCAAGAAGTGTAGGTAATATCCAAGTTATAACTTGCCATTATTTAATCGAAAAGAAAGGAATTCCTTGAATCCATATAAAATCAGCTTAAATAACGTACGCAATCCTGTAATTCTTACCTCGCCGCGTGAGAAAAGCTGAAGTGTTCTTTTTAACTGGGCAGTTCGAGACAAGGTCGGATCCGTATACAGACTTTTCAAGTCCGCCCTTATCAAGAAATCATAATCGAGTGAGGGTTTTTTAGAAGTTATAATGGAGTCGATGCCTTTCTTACTAACCGTAATAAGCATCGCGAACAAGCATTTTTTCTGTGGGGCATCTTCGATGACGACTTGAAGGCGTTTTCCCGCAAATAATTTCCCGAATTGCCGCATATCGATAATTTCATGCATTGGATGTTTTTGAAAGTATTGCTTCATACGCGGGTTGGCCCATGCGTCAAATACAAATCTTACAGACTTATAATAATTACTTTCTGTATTCCCATCTCCTTTCTCTGCTAATTCAGATCCAGCCTCTACCGCAAAGTTTAATTTTCTGATTACCATAATTATAAAATCCCGGAGATTTACTTTATATTTTGCCCTGAACTTTCCCACGCGGTTCTCGTCGAGACGAATTTGTTCTAAAATCGCATCCAAGTTCCAAAAATTCCCCATACACCAGTTTCGCAAGTTCTCGATGGCATCTGGAGAGAGTAAGGGGTGGCGGAAGACGCTGTGATTTTCATCAAATTTTGCCCAGTTCTGCTCGAAAATAAGATCTTGGGAAGACAACTCGTTCCAGAATCCTGTCCCAGGAAAGGGTGTAGCGATACCAAATGCTGCTGCTGATAAGCCAATTTTTCGCGCGTAATTTGGAAATCGCTTGATGAACTTTTGGGTATGGTTGGGCAACCCTATCACGAAGGTACCTAGTGGTTCCCCGCCTAATTGGCGAAGGATAGCGACTGCTTGGGTCTGGACCTCGACGGGGATGTGTTTTAAGGTTGTATCTAAGTCATCTTGAGTAAAAGATTCAATGCCTAGTTCCCACGAGATCATCCCAGCGCGTATCATTTTCTCGACAATATCCGGGTGTTTAACAATTGACTCGGTCCTGGTCATGACTTGGAATGTAATATCCAAATCTGCCTCTAGAAGGAGATCGCACAGGGAATCAACCTTCCTGAAGTTTCCCAAGATGTTGGGGTCTGCAATTAGAATCCGTAGGGGATTACCCCCGTGGAATTCCCAGATTGTTCGGATCTCTTCCATTGTTCTCTCCGGCGACCGATATCGCTGTCTTCCTTGAGAAAAATAGGGTTCGCAACAGAAAGTGCATTTTCCATAGCAGCCACGGCCGAATTCCATTAAGTCATACTCGCGATTCAGGACTAGTACATTCTTATAATGATACCCGCGGCGTTTCCGGAGGTTCCGAGCAGGGAACGGCAATGTATCAAGGTCTTTTATAAAAGGACGATCCTTGTTATGAATGATTTCTTTCCCATTTTCCGGAAGTTTATAACTTAAACCCTCAATTCGCTCCCATGCATCGCCTTGGACAAACTCCTTAAAAAGAATCTCGCCCTCACCACGGCAAACAGCATCGCATTTAATGTCATTGAGAACGAGTTCAGGTGTACCGGTAGGATGGTACCCACCTGCGATGATTGGAATTTTCGGGTCGAAGTTCTTTACTGCTTGCATCAGCTCGCCACCTGTATAATGTTCCGTGGCACTCATAGAAAATCCTACAAGATCAGGCTTAAACCATGATAAAACACGCTGGAGTGATTCTTTTTCCATAAATTGATCGTAAATTAGAATGTCATCGACAAGTTCGCGAATATTGGCGGTGATAGACTCAAGTCCTAGAGGGATAGGATTCAGAGCAAATGCTAATCCCGAGGATCCAGAGGGTTTAACTAAGACCACTCGGGAGAAAGGACCAGAATAGAGCGCGTTCATTTTATAAAACCTCTATAACTTTCACAGACCAATAGTATTGAATTGAATAATTTTCTTTAGGTTTTTTTTTTGTGTGTTATAAATATTTCTTACATAAAATTAAAGTTGAATAAATCCTCTTGTATTCTCAATTCAAAAATTTTCAAACCTAGATGGTGATCAATCATTGAAAATCTTAATTTGTTATCATTCGGACACGGGAAATACGGAAGCCGTAGCAAAGAGCATGGCTGAAGGATTGACCGAACATGAAACAACCCTTTTACCAGCGAAAGAGGTGGATCCTGCCACTTTAAATACATATGATGTCGTATTTCTGGGATCAGGAACTTATGGTGGTGGTCTCGGGAAATCTTTGAAAAACCTAATGAAGGAAGTACCTGATTTGTCCTCAAAATTTGTTCTCTTTTGTACTCACGCGAGTCCAGACCCAGCCCCTTACACGAAAGCCTTTAAGAAAGTTCATAAGCAAATTACAGAATGCGATTGCCAAATTTGTGCACAATTTCAGTGCATTGGTGAACTTAAAAATCCGCAAGTGATAGAAATGCTGCAGAAAGCGGATCCAGCATCAAAAGAGTGGCTTGAGGCCGCAAAAGGACACCCAGACTCGAAAGACCTTGAAAACGCGAAAGACTTCGCAAAATCAGTCATTTCTGAACTTTAATTTTTTTTTCTTTTTTCTAAAGTTGATCTCATGGAATCCGTGATTAAAAAAATAAAAGAGAAAGATCAAAAAACGCTCTACCTTTTCTTTATTTGCTCGGGAAACATCTGTCGAAGCCCTATGGCGGAAATCCTATGCGAGCAACTCCTCCAGCAGACCCCCCTCCCTTATTTTGATGAAGTTATTGTCAAATCTGGTGCGGTGGTGTATCATTGGACTGGAAGTATGGATGAGTATGCGGAGACCGTACTCCGTAACATTTACAAAGTGCCGCAAGCACGGCTTAAACAGTTCAACTCGTGCCACATCGATCGAGATCCAGTACGCTGCCGAGAGGCCGATTTCATAATTACCATGGAGGAATATCATGTTCGCCATATTCCACCCCAATATCGATCTAAGACCTTTACACTTTGTGAATTGGCGACTGGCTCTGTCCGAGATGTCGATGACCCTTACGGTGGCAGCTTAGCGGTCTATAAGGAAACGGCAAACGAAATTCTGAATTATCTCCAGTTGTTTTTAACCAAATTAAAAAATGAGATTATTAAATAAAAAAAAAGAAATTAAGTTTTTTATCAGTTTTTAACTGTTAAATGTCGGGCGCCTTCATTCCTAAAATATCATAGGCTTCTGTTATATCTAGATAAGTACTCACTTCGTATTTAAATCCCTCAATGCTGTTCGCCATCATTTGATTAGACTCTGTGGTACGTTTAATATTTTCTGTCAATTTACCTTTTTTTACTTTACCAATCCCTATAACGTGCACATTATCTTTATTCGATCTTACCAAGATGGCGACAATTGTTCCTAAAGCAGGATCTGGAGGATATTTTTTAATGATTTCCAAATATTTTTTCGCAACCTCATTCGGTTTGTCATGTGGACACCATACATTATTTATCAGATAAACCATGTTATTTCACCTCATCCACCTTATTTTAAGGGGTGGTAATGATTCAATGCGAGTATATTTAAATTTTTCATCGCTAAATTTCAAGATGGTGATATAATGCGAGAATTTGAAACCATAAAATTTGAAGAAAATGAAAATGGCGTCGCGATCTTGACATTCAATCGCCCTGACAAGTTAAATGCCCTTTCCATTAAATTAATTGAAGAACTTCACGAAATATTAGATTATTTGGAATGGAATTTTGATTGTCGAGTCTTGATTATTACTGGAGCTGGGCGGGCGTTTTGTGCTGGGCTGGATTTGAAGGAATTTCCAGCGTTGCGACGAGGGAAATCAGAAAAATTCAAACACCTACAGATTTTTAATATGGGCGATCCGATAAAAACAAATTATTACGCACAAAGATGGATTGCTAATATTATCATTAAAATGCGGCGTATTCCACAACCGATCATCGCAGCTGTCAATGGAGCGGCGACAGGCGGAGGCTTTGCAATTGCAATGGCTTGCGATATCCGTATTGCTTCTGAAAATGCGAAATTTAACAATGCATTTATAAAAATAGGAGTTTCTGGCTGTGATCTCGGGTCTTCTTACTTCTTACCCCGGTTGATTGGACTTTCCCGAGCCACTGAAATTCTCTACACGGGAAGGTTTTTCGACGCAAATGAGGCGGATCGAATCGGCTTCGTCTCAAAAGTCGTCCCCTCCACCACACTACTGAAAGATACCATCAATTTGGCTGAAGAAATGTTGCTGACGAAAAGTCCGTTAGGCTTACGGCTTACCAAGGAAGGGATAAACAAGAATATGGATGCACCCGCGCTTGAAGTTGCCCTCGATTACGAAAATCGGAATCAAGTCATAACGGCAAACACAAAAGATGCCCCCGAAGGTGTGATTTCCTTCTTTGAAAAAAGACCACCCAAATATGGCTTACGTTAAGAATGGTAATGAAAAAAGAAAAAAAGAGATAGGTTGATAGTTTATACTTCAACGCGGATGTTTAGTTCTTTCACTAACTCTTTGTACCGATTGCGAACGGTGACTTCCGTCACGTGGGCGACTTCCGCAATTTCTCGCTGGGTACGGCGTTCGCCTTCCAGAATAGCGGAAATGTAGATGGCGGCGGCGGCTAATCCCGTCGGATCTTTACCAGCGGTTATACCCTTTTCACGGGCGAGAGTTACAATTTCGGCTGCTTTCCGCTGAGTCCGTCCTGAAAGAATTAATTCTGTACCAAATCGTGGGATAAAATCAACCGGAGATGCCATTGGAATGATAATTTCTAATTCCCGTAAAATGAGACGATAACAACGGCCTAGTTCTTTCCGATTCACCCGGGAATGTCTTGCTATTTCGTCAAGTGTTCGTGGGACCTTTCGTTCTCGACATGCCGCATATACCGAAGCGGCAATCATTGCTTCGATGGAACGTCCACGAATTAACTTTTTTTCGATCGCTCGACGATACAACACCGCTGCTGTTTCCTTTACGCCGCGCGGAATGCCCAGTTGCGAACTCAATCGGTCGAGTTCAGACATAGCAAACGCTAAATTGCGATCCATAGACGAATGTACTCGCGTTCGAATTTGCCATTTTCTTAACCGATAAATCTGAGCTCGCCGTTTCGGAGTTAACTTTTTCCCATAGGCATCTTTATCGTGCCAATCGATCATCGTCGAGAGTCCTTTATCATGAACTGTAAAAGTAGATGGACTCCCTACACGGCTTCTTTTATTACGTTCTTCATTTGTGAATGCTCTCCACTCTGGACCTTGATCAATATTACGGAAGGAAATTACGATCCCACAGTTTGAACAAATTGTCTCCCCACGAGTATAATCTGTGTGTATATTTTTTGATCCACATTCAGTACATTCTACCACTTGCTCATCGGTTTCACTATCATAACTTGGATCTTTCTCTAAAACCAATCAATCACCTATTTATGACATGGACCATTATCTACAAGAGGTATTTCCCAAAATGTTCCATAGTGCTCCGAGACCTGCCCAAGAGCCTAAGTAGGCTCGAATTTCAACTGAAAAAATCGAAAGATATAAAAATGTTTCGGTAGTAACTTTAGAAATAAAACCATGTTTAGTATTTATAAAGTTTGTGAATCTCCCAATATCAATTATATTAGATGAGTAATGACAAAATTCAAAAATGCGAAATTCTCTACTTTCCATTAAAAGATTGCGATTATTGCAAAATTTATGTCCCTATTTTTTTACGCAGAATTTATTCTCTTTAATTTTTCTTCTCCCCATCAAATAATTTGATTAACCAGAACACATGAATGGTTTGATGAGTTCGGTTACCGTTTCAGCAATAGGGCGTAATTCATCTTTGGCAACCTTATCGAGCGTATCATGGGCATCAAGCAGGTAGTAAGGACAGCCAATCCACGAAATGACGGGAACTCCTGCCTCAAGCACGTAACCGGCGGCATCGGAGGTGGGTGCAGGAGCAAAGAGGGTGGCAGGAATGGGAATGGTCCGTTTTGCGGGTTTTTTCTTCAGGGCATTCACGACGGTCGCGAGGGACAGGGGGTCATTAGACGTGAACATGACCGTGAGAGCAAGATGGTCTGTTTCGACGTAGGAACGTTCTTTTTCAACAACCTCTTTTGCGCCGAGATGTTCCAAGGTGACGAGAATCTTCACCCTTTTCATCAGGTCCGCGTGATCCCGGGCGAAGGCGCTGCCACCCTCGGAGCCATAAAAATGTCCCGCATCCACGACGAAGACGAGAGTGCGCGCCCGTTTTTCTTTAGGAACGCTCGACCACGCTTTGATTTGGGCAAAAACCTGCGCCACGCCAGCCCCATCTTCGGTTGCTCCCTTGAAAGGCGAATCATGATGGGATGTCACCAAGACGACTTCATCGGACATACCAGGAAGGACTCCCCAGACGTTATGCATGGTGCCGGGGATTGTGGTCCCTTCGAGAAGTACTGTGGCAGTAGTCCCAGCCTTGGCTTTCTTCCGAAGTTCCATCCCGTCATATTTTCCAATCCAGAGTCCCGGCATGGGTTTCATTAATCCATCATAAGGGCCAAAGTGGCTATTAGAGTTAGAGGGCTGATCTCTCAGGATGAGACAGATCGCCTTTGCCCCTCGCTTATAAGCTTGCCAATAAACATCGCTTGGGGGCGCAGTGTCGCTCGTGGCCCCACCAATGAAATTCTGGCGCACGAAGTTGAGATATTGCCCGGCCCGTAATGTCAGGGAGTGGTCGGGATCCGAGATGCAGTAGGATGCGCCCAAAACCTGGAGGAGCTTTACCAGGACACCCGTGGGCATGTAAGGGAAGGGGACATCGGCCACCACTATTTTCTCGGCAACATCCACCTTTTTAAAATCCTTCCAGGTTCCCGTACCAACATAAACGAGGGGCGCAGTCACTCCTTGCGTGCTTGTGAATCCTGTGTTGACCACGAAAAAAGAAGGGATTTCCCAGTCATCAACTTTCAAGGACCAACGGACAGCATTCCAGACCGTAATGGGAATGGGATCCATCGTGACATTTTCCAATTCAAATTCTTTTAATTTCTTGGCTACCCACTGCTCCGCTTCGTGCCCCTCCGGAGTTCCAGGACGGCGATGGGGCGTTCGACAGATCCGTGTAATCCAGGCGAAAATCTCGTCTGAATCTGGAAGTTTGAGCTCCGCCTCATATTCTGGCATGTTTCTCAGCAATCGTTTCGCTCTGATCTTCGCTAACCAAATTTTAGGTAGCCCTTTCAGGAACCGAAACATCATATCAGTGATTTTTATACTAACCTGGGTTTCCAATCGGGCTGTTGCGTCCCGTTCCTGAGAAATGTGGATTCACCTTCTCTTTTTTTATTATTTGAACATTACAATAATACTTTAAGATTATAATAAATGGTAAAAAAAATTTAAGGAATTCAAGCGGGAATGGACTTAACTACCTTGCTTGGTAAGTTTTTAATGATTTTTTCGGCGTCAGCGACTGTTCGTTCAAGCAATTCTTTGACAGAGGGGATATCATGGATTCTACCAGTGACGACACCGCCCATAAAGGCCGCTTCATCTTCAACTTCGTCCATTAATTTCGAGAAACCCTCCATTTCTAATTTCATTATAGGAGTCGTAGTGCGGCAGGGGACTCCACGATATAAATCCGAAGCCCCTTTAATGGTTTCGTCCACGATTTCAAGACTTTTCACATTTCTTAAGAATCGCATTGGTCCAAAAACGCCACGACCAACTAGTGTATCTTCTTCAGTTCGTTTAACTAGAGCATTTTTCCACATTTGTTGAAAATCAGACTCTTTGGTGGCAATAAACCGGGTGCCCATTTGAATTCCGATGGCACCTAACGCGAGGGCGGCCGCTAGTGATGCCCCATCAGCATATCCTCCTGCGCCTACCACTGGGGTAGTAACATTTTTCACGACTTCAGGAAGTAGCACCATGGAGGAGACATCTCGCCAGGAGCAATGCGCCCCACCTTCTCTCCCAGATGCAATAATTATATCGACATCAGCTTTTTCGCACCGTTTGGCAGTTTTCACACTTGGGCAAACATGGCACCAGGTGATCCCAGGCAATTCTTCCTTGATCGGAATTCTTGGTTTTCTGGCGCCTTTTTCCTTAGCATCGATCGCCCAAGGTAAGGGATCACCTGCAGACGTTACGATGACTTTGAATTTTTCTTGCATCTCCGGTTTTTCTTTCATGAGTTCAATTGCGCCCCTAATCAACCGCCGCGCAGCAAAATCGAAATCCACCGCCACGGGAGTGTTCATTCCGAACACTGCATCGGGAGCGTCGTTTAAATTGTCATATAC
>JABXJU010000199.1 GCA_013375405.1 Candidatus Helarchaeota archaeon | reverse complement strand
TCTGCTACAGTTACAACAATTCCATACTACGCCGAGACGGAAGAAGAGAAAAGGCAAGATTTTTACAAAGAGCACGGCTTTGGTTTGTGGAAGATCGAGGATAAAGATAACATCGATAAAAAGACTTATAGTGCTATAACCCTCAGAGATAAAATAACCCAAGACTTTAACCGCATCATTGCCAAAGGTGATAAAAAATTAATGGAAAAAACTACCAAAATCCTCCCTTTTGTTGATAGATACATTCATGACTCAGTATATGGGATTGCAGGTTTTAATCCTATTAAATTCGAAGAAAGATATATTGATGCGAAATTACCAGAAGAAATGTTAAAACTTGAGAGAATTTCTTACCAAGATGACCTTTTCGCGGTAATAAGTGAGCATCTTAGTAATAAAGGAGATGAGTACAAATTTGTTACTGATGTATTTTCAAAGTTATGGGAAAAGTATGTTGGTATTTCCTATAATAATTTTTTAGAAACCTTTGATCCTGCCTTACAGTATATCTTCGCTGGGGAGAGAGGGAAAGGAAGGATTTACCGAGATCATTATATACATCAGTTCCAAGTGTTTCTATTGGGCTTATACATTATAAACAAGCGCTACAATGATTTTATTAAAAAGTGCAAAAAACCGGAAATAAACTGGCTTATAATTTCTTCATTTCATGACATAGCATACCCAGTTCAAAAATATGATCAGTGGAGTGATGACTTTTTCAAAAAAGCTTTTGACATATCTGGAATAGCAAACTTAGAGATAAAATCCAATTTTGTGGATAAAACCTTTCTGGGGTGCATGAGCTATCTTATTAGAAAATTATGCTCGGATGTTTTGAAGGAAAAAGTGGAAGATAATTGGATCACCGAAAAAGATAATCTTGTGCGATTTTTTCATAGGCAAATAACCAATGCAAAGAATCACTGCATTTTGAGTAGTATATCCCTTTTAAAAGAGGTTCAAAAGTCTGAATATGAGGAAAAAATAAAAAGAGTGCTGAGGATCGCTGGAAACAGAAGACTAAAATTCCAAGATATATTAGATGGCATTTTTATACCAAGTGCACTTGCAGTAGCTCTCCATGATAAGGGGGTATGGCAGGAGTTGAAGAGAAAGGGCATCTTATCTCTTTTGAAGTTTGAAGATGATCCCTTAAGTTTTCTCTTGATCTTCTGTGATAATGTTCAAGAATGGGGAAGGCCTTCACAGTCTGCTGAGAAAGAAGAAAAACGGAAGAGGTTCTACTTAAAGGATCTTAAATATGATCCCAAAAGAGGCTTTGATGTTACTATTTGGACACCTAATCATACAAAAGCTGAAAAATTCTTTAGGGATAAAAAGACGGAGTTAGAGGAAATAGAGACTTTTTTACAGCAACCTCGTGCTGTGAAATTTGCTATCCGTTTAGAAGATAAAGACCACAAGGGGGAAGATTTTGAAATGGAAGGTTCTCCTTCCTGAAAAAGTTATTAGAGGATCAGAATAAGTTGTTTAGAAATTAGTAATAATAAATCTTGGCAACTTCATCTAACGAGACTGTAGGAAAAGTCTAAAAATAAAAAGCAAAATGCTTATACTCATATGGCTTACAAAAGCCTATTTTCTTTAAAAAACAAATCGGTCAATTAATAAAAATGGAGTTCAAATATGATTAAAGAAGAGACAACGATTGAAGGGCCTTTTTGGCCTGAACTTGTGGAAGTAAAGAAAATCGAGGAATTTGGAGACCGAGTTCATATCAATTGAGTATCATGTCCCCGGAACTAGGGGTATTATTGTTAAGGCAAAGATGATTTCAAAAGGAGGGAAATGGTGAATATTGTCGGGAAAATTATGTTGCCCATTATCCTTGTATACATTGCTGTTTGTTTTGGCAAGATAGCAGCAAAGCATGGAAAAAATCCACTTCTTTTCGGCATACTTTCTATTATTACACCAATCAACCTGATTATTTTAGGTTACTGGGCATTTTCAGGCGTAAAGGAACAAAAGAAGTAAGAATGGATAACCAGAGTAAAAATATTTTCATTCGCAGTTTTGGGTGCCAGATGAATGATGCGGATTCGGCTCTTTGAATTAAAAAGCAAGAGATTAAAAGGCACTTATCGCTTGATAAAATACAATCAAAAAATCCTCAAGACAAAAATTGGCTTTTCTTTAAAAAGAAGCTATTAAAAGTTAAAGAAAAATATCTAGTTTAGAAAAGGAGGACGAATTGAAAACCAAAAGACATACTAAAGCGGAAGATTATCAAGAAACGGGAGCAAAATTTTGGGTTTTATCCGGGAATAGCTTAGAAAACTGGGAAAAAGGCATTAAAGACGGCATCTGGGGTGTAAGAAATAAAAAGGGCCTTAGAAGATCTTGGGATCGAATTTCAAAGGGGGATATTTTAATCTTTTATGTTGGCAGACCAATTGGTGGAGTAATTGGATTCGGCAGAGCAGAAGCAAAATTTAAACAAGACAAGCCCTTATGGCCAGATGAAATAAGAGCTAACCGAATAATTTATCCGTTTAGATTCGAATTTAAAACAGAATATTCTCTGCCGAAAGAGACGTGGCATGAAAAGAAAATATCCATAAGAGACCTCAAAATTGGTTATTGGGCTGGGCTTAACCCTCTTAAAGATAGAAATACTATAAGGGACTTGAACGCTCGAATAAAAGAATCGTGGGGTGTGGTTTTAGAAGAACCAATTGGGGTAGGAGAGAAACCACCCGAATATTCACCCAACTTACACAACAAGATTAAGGACATGATATATGAAATAGGTAAAATAGAAAGATACATTAGCGAGAAGGAATATCCTTTAGATAGTGAACGATTAGATGTAGCATGGCGAAAAGTCGATAGGGGTGTTCCTTCACGCGCTTTCGAGGTTCAAATAGGAGGAGACATTTACCATGCCTTAGCAAAGTTAAAACACGCTTTTGACTTATGGAATAGCGATTTATTTATAATAATAAAAGATGAAAATAGACCAAAAGTTGAAGAATTATTGGCTGGGACATTTCATGAAGTAAGAGATAGAATAAACATAGTTGCTATTGGAAAAGTCCAAAGACTATATCACCTTCAATTAGAACACGAAAAGTTAAAAGCTGAACTAGGGCTGGTGTAGAAGATAATCGGCCATAATTTTTCAAGGTTTTAACCAGTGACATTTTGTTTTTTCTCAAAAATAAGAAATTGAAGGAGTAAAAAATTCAAAAGAAAAAATCTTTTTCTGGGCGTTTTTGATGTTTTTGAAACTATATGAAGAAGGTTAAAAGTGGATAAAATAAAATTTTCCCCGGTCGATCCATCGGGTATTGAGATAGTGAGGTCGGTTGTATTCCTTCGTCTAAAAAATGGAAGATGGAATCAACTTAATCCATACGATACGGGTTTTGATCAATATTTAGAGTACGAAGATGATGAAAGAACTGCGAGAGACAAAGTAAATCTTCTGGCTATGGAAATCATGTGGCAATTAATCAGTCAAGGGGTTATAACTCCCGGTAGAAATACTGCCAATCCAAATCTTCCTTGGTTTCATCTGACAGATTACGGTAAAAAAGTGATTTAGGAAGAAAAATTTATTCCGCATGATCCTTCTGGATATCTTGAACGTACAAAAGAGATTATTACTGATAACATTGTCTTAGAATACCTCCAAGAAAGTTTGCGTTGTTTTACGACAGGATGTTATTTAGCTTCAACTATGATGTTAGGCATTGCCTCCGAAAGAATATTTCTTAACTTATGTAATGTTCTTTTGAACGCACTATCTGACCCAAAGGAAAAAACAGATTTTCAGAAAATTTGTGATAGTATTTCGATGATAAACAAGCTTGTTTGGTTTCAGAGTAAAATAGAAAGTATTATGAATAAGGATAAAAAAGCGCTACCTAAAAATACTAAAACTGCATTGTCAGGAATATTTGATTTTATTCGGATGCAACGAAATGATATCGGTCATCCGCAAGACGATTTATATATACCTACCAGAGACGATGTTTTCGTTAATCTTAGGCTGTTTCCGAAATACTGTGAAACGGCTAACGCGGTGGAAGAGTATTTAAAAACTAATCGTGTTTAATTACGACTATGGCAATCTACTTAAGAGTATCAATAGAAGACCAAACCAAAGATAAGTATTCTCTTGAAAGCACAGCTCATAGAGATTTAGCAACTTTGACTGTCAAAATATAAATAAAAATTGAGTGTTTTTAAAAAATGTGGATTCTTTCGCAAGAACAACGCGATTTAACAAATGATTTTCTTAGTAGAGCCAATCGCAAATTAGAGGAGGCAAAAAACCATTTGGAAAAACATGCTTTCCCTGAGAGTATTTCAACATCTCAAGAATGCCTTGAACTTTCGATAAAAGCTTTGTTCCTCTCCTTTTCAAAGGCATATCCTTCTAAACATCCTCATGAAAAGGAATTTGAAAACGCATTTATCGACTTAATAAGGAACATCCCTTCCGATCTAAAATATGAGAATTTTCCGCGAATGTTGTTCTTGTGTCAATTATGGTCGCATCTGTGTACTAAGGCAAAATACGGCTATAAAAAAGCCAAAGTAGGACCTACTAAACTATTTGAACAACTAGAAGCACAGTTAGCATTAAATCATGCTAATGAGTGCTTAACTGTAGCACGAAGAGTCTATATTAGAATCTGTGAAAGCAAAACTATATTTTTTAAGAAATAAGAATGCTATCCTGTATTAAAGTGCAAATTAGCCATGGTTAAGATGAAAAAAACTAAAAAAGTAATAATGACTGAATTTAAAAAAATGTCTCTCGCTTTTCAAAGAGCGGTGCTTGATCTGGAAAAGAGCTTTGCCCCGGATCCATTCAAGTACTGTGATTTCGATTATAAATTAGCAGAGACACTTAAGGTGCTTATTTACCATTTGAAACAACATGAGTATCGTCCAAAGAGAGCCGAAGGTTTTGATCTACCCAAAGGCGAGTTTGCTATAAGGCCGGGTGTGATAGTCGATATTCTCGATTTGACAATTATAAACCGTTTATTATTGGATTTCATTTTCAAATTAGAAGAGAAATTGCCAGCTGGAGCTACCGCTTACCGGGTTAGGAAACATCCAAAACTACAATTCAAGATAGAACGCGAGCCAACATATTTTGTTTTGCCTAGATACAAACGTGAAAGAGTAAAAATAGAAGAATCTTGGTATAACTTGTGGCCCCAATATAGAAAAAAGCTTTTGGAAGATTTAAGAAGCGGGAAATATAAATATGTGGCTACCACTGACATAACTGCTTATTTTGAAGATATTAACCTTTTAACTCTGGGAGAAATACTGAAACAAAAAGCAGGCAGCAGTCTAAGTAGCATAAACATAATAATAGAAATATATAGAAGTTGGGCTCTAAGAGACCCCGCTAATGTAAGACAGAGGCGCGGCTTACCTCAGGGTCCTGTGGTATCAGGAATATTAAGTAATTATTATTTGGATATAGTTGATACTTATTTGGAAAATGAAAGGAGAAAAGGTCACATAAAATGGTATAGATACTGTGACGACATCCATGTTTTATGCGAAACAAAACCCCAAGCTATAGCTATATTATTAGAGATTGGTAGCCGGCTTCGTAGACTGGGGCTTAATCAAAATGCAGAAAAAACGAAACCATTGACGGCTGAAAAAGCAATAGTGCAAATTCATAATGAAATCGCAGAAAATATTTCTTCTATCATAGATGAATCCCAGAAAAAGAAGTGCAACAGGGACGAACTTCTCAGGCGTTTACGAATTGAATACAAGGAAATTTCAAAGCGAAGGTCTTTGGACGAAAAATTAGAGACCTCTTTGATTAGATCTTATACCGCTGCGTCTCTTCTAGATTCACCTCTATTAATCAAGCAAGTTGGACGCCATTTTTTAAAGCTCCCTACTCGTTCCCCGAGTATCTGCAGGTACGCAAGAAGATTTATTAATTATCGTTGTGTCCTGAGAGACCTCAGGTCCTGTTTAAAAAACAGGTTGCTACTTCATGACTTTCAATTAGCCTTTCTAGTAACAGTTTTTAGAAATATTAAGAAGAAAGACAAAGACATTTTTAATTGTATTGTGGACGTTGCTTTTGATTCCAAAAGGCATTGGTATGTCCGAGTTCAAGCGATTAATACGCTATCTTATATAGGCGTAGGCTTAGTAAAGAAAAGGCAAATAGAAAAATTATTACAGCAAGGCAACCACCGTTATGTGAGGAGGGCATCGATATCTTTGATCCCATTATGTTCTTCTCCTAAAGAAACAAAAAATTGGGTTATTGAAATTGCAAAAGACCTCAACATTACAATATCTAGAATGGCGAATTTTGTCCTGAGCTTAATGTCTTCAAAAGAATTCGCCATGAACCATCTTAAGAAGTTTGGTCCTTTACATTATGTTTTCTTAGGTGACCAAATTTGGCGATTATGGTTTATAGCATTAAATAATAATTCTAATGTTAAACAATCTTTCAATTCTTTAGTGGCAAAGATTAGTAAGAAATTTGGTAACTACGCTATCGTGAAGGAACATATTAAGCAAATACGTGAGAATACAGTAAACGTGTGATTAACAACTAACTACTATAGAGATGCTAAAGAACAACACGGTAAGCAAATTTTTTCTCCATGAGTCTGCCAGGGCAAACTGTCAGATTCTTGACATTTATAATATTGATTGTATTATCAGGTTTTTCTTGAATTATCCAGAAGAAAAGGATTTATTGAAAATGAAAAAGAAAAGAAATTTAATTTCAGTTTAGGATTTTAGATTTGGCATGAACGAAAATTTTTTTATGCGGAGTTTTGGGTGTCAGATGAATGATGCGGATTCGGAAGTTATGGAAAGGCTTCTGGAGAGGGAGGGATATAGGAAGATAGATTCTCCTGAAGGGGCTGATGTTATAATTCTCAATACTTGTTCTGTCAGGCAGCATGCTGAAGATAGGACGCTGGGTTATATGGCGGCATTGAAAAGAGTTAAAGAGGAGAATCCATCTACAGTTTTTGTCCTGGCGGGGTGCGTGGCACAGAGATTGAAGAGTAAAATATTTGAAAAGATTCCTTTTGTGAATATTGTTCTGGGAACAGATAATATACTGGAATTGCCGAAGTTAATTAAAGCGTCTATCAAGAAACCAAAAGAAAGGTTTCTTGCTACTGAAGTAAGAGGAGATTTGCCCAGATTAGCGAAAGGATTCTGGAGTTCTTCGTCTTATGGATGCGCCAGGAGTTCTGAACTAACGGGGCTGGTTACAATTATGCGGGGTTGTGACAATTTCTGTTCTTACTGCATTGTGCCCTATGTCAGAGGCAGGGAAAGGTCGAGAGCTATTGGCGATATAGTTTCAGAGGTAAAGGAAAAGGTGGCTAGAGGTTGTAAGGAGATTACACTTCTGGGACAGAATGTAAATTCTTATAATTCTAATAGTTCGGACTTCGCTGACCTTTTAGCGGAAATAGAAAAAGTAAATGGGTTGGAACGGATTCGGTTTACTACTTCTCATCCTAAGGATGTCTCTGATAAATTGATTAATACCATAAGAGATTCAAGTAAAATATGTGAGCATCTCCATCTTCCTGCCCAATCTGGCTCAAATAGAATATTGGAAGGAATGAATCGGGGTTATACTAGGGAACAATATTTAGAATTAATTGATAAGATAAGGATGGAGATTCCTAAAATAAGTGTTACTACTGACCTTATGGTTGGCTTTCCTGGAGAGAGGAAAGAGGATTTTGAAGATACTTTGAGGTTGGTTGAGGATGTTGAATTTGATGCTGCTTTTACTTTCAAATATTCGACTCGGCCGGGAACTCAAGCGGCTAAAGAGAAAGATGATGTTCCTCTGGAGGTAAAAAAGGAGCGTCTGGCTAAACTTAATGAACTCTGTGAGAAGATGGCACTGGAAAAGAACCGGAGACTTCTGGGAAAAGTGGAAGAAGTTATGGTAGAGAGGTTGGCTCCGAGAGAGAAAAAGTTTGTGGGAAGGACGAGGAGTAATAAGACTGTGTTTTTTTCAGGGACTGGTAAGTCTATTGGGAAATTGTTGCCGGTGGAGATAGAAGAGGCCTATATG
Organism: Candidatus Helarchaeota archaeon; assembly: GCA_013375405.1. The sequence continues at coordinate 3 of JABXJU010000199.1, read as the reverse complement.
TGG
>JABXJU010000448.1:634-1069 GCA_013375405.1 Candidatus Helarchaeota archaeon | reverse complement strand
TAAACTCTGCACAATGAAGCCACTGTCTCGGCTCGAGCTTGAAACTCAGCCGTTGTCGTTTCTGTTGATTCTATGTGATAATATCCAAGACTGGGGAAGGCACTTCAGAGACAAAGCATTAGAAGAAGGCTCTGGTGCGGCAAACATTGGATTGAGGTCTCTCAATTGCAAAGGGGACAGGATTACTATTCAACTGTTTGTGAACGTCAATAGTAACAGCCTGGGATTCCTAAAACATAAAGCTGACACCTTGCAGCTCGTGAAGAATCTATTACGATCTAGTTCCCCTCATTTCGTGATCGAATTTTGGGACAGAGGGAAAGATGAGAAGCTAGATATGGATGTGGAAATTGGTGATTGATTGAGATGCGTGTCTTATGTTTAAGACCAGTCGTATGAGAATCTGCATTATCAGTAAATATCCACCTATCGAGG
>JABXJU010000448.1:0-624 GCA_013375405.1 Candidatus Helarchaeota archaeon | reverse complement strand
GAGGGAGGCGTCTCTGCAAGAGTATACTGGTTGGCGAAGGCGATAGGGGAAAGAGGACACAAAGTTCATATCGTCACTAATGCCCAAGAAGTTGAAAATGAATACAGGGAACAGATTGAGAGTAATGAACGGGAGTATATGCCGAAGAATGTTCACGTGCACAGCACCGGACCCGATACCAATCCCTGGCATATTCCGTTCTCAAAAGCGTATGCGGAAAGGATCGCCAACCTAGCTGTTGAAGTCATCAAAAAGTACGACATCCAACTGATTGACTCCTACTATACCCTTCCTTACGGCATCGCGGCATTCATTGCTAAGAGTGTTAGTGGAAGACCTCAGGTCATCCGCCATGCGGGAAGTGATATAGCTAAACTTCTAGCATCACCGTCCTATAATACGCTTTTTGAAGCTGTTTTTCAGAGAGTAGATAGAATCGTTACCGTACCTCCCCTGAAAGAAATGTTTCTTTCCCTTGGAGTCCCCAAATCAAGAATTGTATTTGATACGAAAGTCAGTGTCGATGCGAAGGCTTTTAACCCGAAAGTTTCTCCATTTCCTCTTTCTAGTCATGTTCGAAGAAGAATCCCCGAATGTCCGATAATTACATACATTGGAAAAATA
>JABXJU010000198.1 GCA_013375405.1 Candidatus Helarchaeota archaeon | reverse complement strand
AGGTCCTCACAAAGTTTTCTATACAGACAAAGTGCGTTCCGGGCGATGCAATGGCAAAATAATTATTGGACAAGTTCGCAATTCTTTTGCTTTTTCTTCAGGAGTGGTCGGATTAATAAAAGCGTTTGTCCCTAATTCAACGCCTGCTAAATATTTTACTTTCTTTTCGCCTCGGTGAATGGGAGAGAACTCTATATGGAAATGGTAATATGGATAGTCAGCGCCATCCGTAGGACTTTGGTGAAATACCAAAGTGTAAGGCAGCTTAAAATTGAAGAGTGCGTCATATTTTGCTCGGATAATTTTGAGAATTGATGCAAAATCTTTCTTTTCTTGGTCTGTAAGGTCTAAGAGGTTTTGTAGATGGCGATTGGAATATATATGGACGCCATACGGCCAGGTAGCGTAGAATGGAATGAATGCTGTAAAGGAACTGTTATCAAACACAATCCTTCGTCCATCTTTCAGTTCTTTCTGGAGGATTTCACAGAATAAACATTCCTTCCGCTTTTCCATATAATGTTTTGAGGAGTTCAGTTCAGCCTGAATTTTCCGCGGAATGAACGTGAATGCATACAATTGGCCATGGGGGTGATCCAATGTGACACCTATAGCACGTCCTCTATTTTCAAAAATGAAGACGTAGTTTATATCTTTCTTAGCTCCCAGTTCTTTATATCTGCTCACCCACATATCAATAATATCACCAATATGGTCAAGATCCAGCTGATGAAGTTCCGTATTGTGATCTGGTGTGTAAAGGAGCACTTCACAAACTCCCTTGGCGGATTTCACTTGAAAGAGATCTTCCGATTCAACATCGGGTTCCGGCGGATCAACCATTAATGCAGGGAATTTATTCGGAAGATGAAGGGCTCTCCAATTTCCATGCCCCTCAACCTCTGGACAACCTGGGCAGAATGGACAATCTTGAGTCTTAGGAAGCAAAGGACGCTTCGTCCGGTGTGATGCAATAATAACCCATTCCTGGAGGATTGGATTCCAGCGTAATTCACCCATTTCAATCACTAAACAAATTTTCTTAATTTATCAATCAATTCCATCTATCTAACTCTCATATATATTTTTAAATATGAGTAGTACTAAAAGTGAGTTTAACTTTGAAGGAGAAAAGCTTATGGCGAAGGGCAAAAAGAAATCATCAAAGAAGAAAAAAGCTGCCAAAAAGAAAGTAGTCGAAGAAAAACCAGCTGAAGAAGTAGCTGAAGAAGTTCCTGAAGAAGAAGTGCCTGAAAAAGAGGAAGAAGTTGCGGTAGAAGAAAAAAAAGAAGCTCCCCCTAAACCTGCTGAACCTCCAAAACCTGCTGAAGTGCCTAAGGAAAAAAAGAGAGAAACTCCTAAAGGTTGGGAAAAAGAAGCAGTCGACGAAACCGAACGCTTGGAATTTGAAGACAAATTCAATAAGGAAAAAGCGTTTAAACATGTAGAATCCCTCACCTTTCCACGCAAGGTTGGAACGGAAGGCGAAGAAAAAGCAGCCAACTATATCACAGGAAAATTCAAGGAATTCGGCTTGACACCCGTCGACGAAGAATTTACATTCACACACTTTGTCAATGAAGTATTACTCCGTTTTTTTGAAGGAATCGAAATCGGATTAATACTCACTGCCTTATTATTAGTCTCTTTTCTTAATCCATTGACAGCGCTACGTGCAGGCTTTATTGCTGGGGTCATCATATCCATTGGTATCATAGTTTTTTCCTTTTATACTTCAATCACAGCACGATTCTATTACAAATTTCAAAATACCGAAGGAAAAATCTTCAAAGCTATAGAGTACAAATCCAAAAATATTATCGCGAAAATCGATTGTACAAAAGGAAAGGATGCTGCTTCAGGCGAAGTCATTCTGATGTCACATTACGACACGAAAAGTCAGACTTGGCCAATGGCACTCAGAGCTACTATGTTCTATATTAATTTACTCTTAAGTATAATAATTCCGGTTGGTTATATTAGTCTTTATATGCTAATCTTAGTTGGTGGTGGCGTTAATCTCGTCCTTTTTCTCGGTATCTTATGGGGCCTTGCTGCTGGTGATGTCGTGACACTTGTTTTTCTTGAATTCAATAGAACTGGAAATGAGTCACCTGGTGCTATCGACAATGCGTCTGGCTTGGGTGTATTCCTAGAATTAGCAGAAAATTTTGCAAAAGATCCTCTAGAGAACTTTAATTTAACTTTCGTGGCAACAGGCGCGGAGGAATTGGGATTATTCGGTGCGATCTCTTTCCTTAAAGCACATGAGGCTGAATTGGATCCAGATGACACATACTTCCTCAATTTAAAAATTGCTGCTGTTCGAGGGCATATGTATATCCCCGGCCCTATTGGTTATCCCCCGCGACTCCCATGCCTTGATATAGAAAATCTCTTCAAAAAGACCATGAAACGACGCCAAATTCCCCGTAAAGAAGGATCGAATCGAAGACTTCGAGTCATTTCTCCTTGGGTCTTAACTGGCTCATGGAATGATGATATGATTCCTGTAATACGGGGATTTAAAGCGAATCGGGTATCTATCGGTGGCATACGACGCCGTATGGATGTGATCCATACGAAAAATGATACAATAGATAAAGTAAATATTGAGGCAGTAGATATTGTCGGAAAAGTAACAGCAGAAGTCCTAAAACGACTCGATCTACGAGCACGCCCATAAAATCTATTCTTTTTTTTTATATTTTGCTATTAAGTTCAATATTTTTAAGGATTTAGATAAAACTGATTTAATTTTCTTATATCACTTTTAAATTCGAGTTCCTTTTAAATAAAAGTGACTTTCTCTCGACAAAATTATCCAAAAATCTGATATCTTCTTAAATTTCTTCTCCCCGTTTAAAACTAGTTGCCTATTCTCCAGTTTATCTCGATAATTATAGAACTAAAACTATATTAGGGTGATTAATTAAAAAGGGTGTAAAAACAAATACACGAGAGGAACAAAACTAAAAGATCAATATAGTTCCAAAGGTGAAGAAATGATGAGTTTTGATTATATATCGCCATGTTCTCCCAGTAATTTTATCGGTAGAAAACGGGAAATTAATCTGTTTGAAGAGCAGATGCGAAAAGTAATGAGTGGAGAAAAAACGAGTAAAGGTATTATAATTCACGGCAGAAGTGGAATAGGTAAGACAAGTTTGATAAATACACTTGAAGGAATAGCGGCAAGTTCATGTTATGTACTTTCAAAAGAAATTCCATTAATTGGTGCTCAATATTTTTTTGATGATTTGAGAGCAGAGATCAACGAGGTTACGAAGCCTAAAAAACCCCAAAAACCAAAAAAGCGTGGGAAAAAGGGGAAGAAGGCACCTTTTGTCAAGCGCTCTTATGAACTAATAGATCGCAATAAATACACAGAAGAATTCTTCAAAAAATTTACTAAAGGTTTGGATGGCAATCAGAAGAAAATTGTCAAAAAGGGAAAACAAGGAATTGTCATTTTCATCGATAATATAGAGCGGTTTCTTTATCTGGACCTAGATATTGCATTTGATCTTCTAAAGGGCACCTGTGATCGCATAACAACAGAAGTAAAAGGTAAACCGTTCAATATTCCAATTTTATTCGTTATTTCAACCTGGGAACGTTATTACCCAAAAATCAAATATATTTTGTCAAATTTTGAGGATATCGGAATTCCCACCTTGAATATGGCAGACGCGACGAAACTTTTAGATAAGCATGCAAGCTCTGCAGGAATAAGTTTCGCCGAAGAAATTAAAGAACGTCTTATTGAGACTTCTTTAAATGTACCTCAAATGATCCTTTATAATGGTAAGTACATTTATGAGAATCGGGGTGAAGCTAGAGAAATAACAAAAGAAGTCTGGAATAATATTGAAGGTGGCGTAAAAACTGGGTTTGACAGAGAATTAGAGGAAATTTCTGAAGAAGAACGAAAAATTTTCCAAGCGTTCTCAATGGAAACTCTGAATTTTGCAGATACAATATCCCTTGCACAAGCTACGGGGATGCAAGTTAATGAATGTGAAACTGAACTTCAGAAATTAATATCCAAGAAGATGTTATCAAAAGTAGGTGATTACTACTATATCACACTCAATGCTTTCTGGGAACATTTGAGAAACTCTTTAGGTGATATCGCAATCAGTGCACAAGCCAAGGGTATTATGTATGTCGCAGAAAATGATGCCGAAAATGGAAGGCTATTCAGTGATTTCTTACACGATGAAATGGAACGCCTCAGAATCGATGCGGTAACTGCTGGATTAGTCGCACCAATTGAATTGATTGCGAGAGGATATGAGCGAATTTTTGATTCGAGCTTCAGATATGAATATTATAATGCGGCCTTTGAGTATATCCGCCTTTCCGGAGAGAGCTATGTTAAAATCAACGAAATTGAGAAATCTTCACTTATTTTAGAGCGAGCTGCGAACCTATTTAAAGCCAAAGATTTAGGAGACTATGCAAGGGACGTTTTGACAAAAACTATTGAATCATATAAACTTCTTGGAGATCAAGGGAAAGTTAAAGAATTGACACTAGATTTGGTGCAATTGTGTAAGAAAAAAGCTGATGAAAGCCTTAAAAAGAATTCATTTCCGTTGGCAAGGGCAAATTTCTCACGTGCACAACGGCTACTTGATGAAATAAATGAAAATGAAATGTTAATTGACATGATTAAAACAGCAGCTGAAACTTTCATGGCTAAAGAAGAATATTTTTATGCTTGGCAGTTCTTCGGGAAACTTTCAGATATCTATCTGAAAATGGGTGATAGTTCGACAGCAGCGAATGTGTTGAAACAGGCAGCAGAAGAATTCACTAAAATTGGGCAACAAAAATTTGCTGATAAATTGAATGAACAATTATCAAAAAAAATCCCTACAGGAGCAATATAATGAACTAAGGAGATGATTTGAATGGCAAGTGTAACTGAAAAACCTAGTATGGTAAAAATAATCATGGAAAGTTTAAAAGAAATGGGAATTCAAATTACCGAGGGTGAAGCTCGGGCATTTGTTGCTCTCTATGGAAAGGGATTTATTACAGCTAGCTCAATTGCCGCAATGGCAAATATTACCTTCGAAGAAGCCCAAATTTCTGTGAAAAAATTTCTCACAGGGCAATTGGCAGTTGAAACTAAGGAAATTGTCAAAGGGTTATCCCGTTATATGCCCACTGTTCCCTGGAGTGCCTTTACTCAATACTTAGATTCTTTCCGTAATAAAACTGCAACTTCGAGGGAAGAATTAGATGGGCACGTGAAAGGACATATCTCAACCTTACAAAGCGAAGTAATAAATCTGAAAGACGCTGTTGCGAAAGCCGTAAGCACCCAAATTGAAAAGTTTGCGCAGGATACGGTAAAAGCCCGGGAAAGTATATCTAAAACAATTACAGAGCACATCATGAAACTAAACTCAGATGTTGAGAAGAAGAAAGAAGAAATTTCCGTGGCGTTTAAGGAGAAGAATGATGCTCATAATGCAAATATTCATGAATATGAACAAACACTCTCAGCAGCTCTTGATAAGAAATATGACCTATTAACGAACCAAACGAAAGAAATCCATGATAAAGTTTCAAATGACCACAATGAAGCATTAAACCTTATGAACATCAAGATTGATGGCTCTTTTGATAAATATGTCGCTGGTGTGAAGGAAATCATTAATTCTAATCGTAATGATGTCTATAACGCTTATGATCAGTGGCATACCGACCTCTCTGCTGAGTTCCTAAAAAGAATCGATAAACAAATTGCTATCGTTCGAGACAAAGATGGTGTTTTAAAAGAAGAGATTAGCAAATCAATTGAAACAAATTTTGATTGGTTTAAAGATCGGGCTAGGCTAATGCGAACGCGTGCAGCAGAAACTTTTAACAAGGAGATTGAAACACAAGAGTCCGAATTCTACAAATTAAAAAATAGTATAGCTGGTGTTACAAGCGATTTACTTGCTCGTATGAAAGGAACATTACAAGAAATTCAAGATAACTTTTTACAAAGAATTGAAAATCAGGTGAAACGCCTCCATGCCGACTCAACTGTATTAGAGAAGAAGTTATCGGAGACTATCGACGAAAAAATTGCTGGTCTAACACAAAATTGTTCATCTTTAAAGCAGAGCTTTATTACCGATATTGATAGCCGCTTAGGAAGTTTGACTGAACAAATCAAAAAAGTCGAAAAAGAGATGGTTTCTTCTCTATCGAATATAGTTTCAGACCATAAGTCTGATGTAAAAACATTATCAAAAACGGAACAAGGGACAATAAAGGATATCGTAGGTGGGACAAAATCCACGGTTTCTGATTTAATCAAAGAATTGGAAAATGAACTCCGCGAATGGGGCCGAAGCGTTGAAGATAACCTGAAAGAGAAAGTTGGTGCAAATGAAACTCTAAAAGAAACGGTGAATATGGCAATACAAGATTTGAATGCGATAAGGAAACTGCAGAAAACCAAACTAGATGATTTAACCAACAAGCTCAACGAAAATATGAATCAAATGGTGGACACACTTAATACAAACATGGATAATTATGTTCAATCCAATACTCAAAAATTTGATGCTTGGTTTTCCACTACTGAAGCATCCACAAAAAATGTTATTGATACGGAAACTGCAGCTGTATCTGCTCGTTGCAATGAAATGAAAAATACCGCCATTACTATTGCTGATTCCAACCTTCAATGGTTCAAAGATAATCAGTCTGTTCTTGGAGATGCTGCTGCCACACTATTCAACTCTCAGATCGAAGCTACCGATCTTGAATTCTATTCACTTAAAGATAGTATATCGAGCGGTATGGACGATTTGGTAAAGCGTTTCAAAGATATCTCTAATCAGATTCAAGACCGCTTTTTGGATACTGTTTTGGCTCAAGTTAATAGATTACAGACTGATACGGCAACTCTCGAAAAAACATTGTCGGAAACCCTCGACGAACGCACAGATACATATCGAAATGAATTAGATACCATGCGTGATGATTTCTATAAGGTCGTCGCTGAACGAGTAGATGATTTAGATGGACGTGCCCATGATCTGCGGACTGAAACCATAAACTTACTTTCTGAAATTATTCAAACCCATAAAACAAACCTTCAAAATATTGATGACACTAAATTTGGAGAATTAGATTCCACAACTGACACCATGAAACAAGAAGTGTCTGGTGCCGTCAATATCGAAATTGAACGGGCTAATAAAATGATTACTGATACCCAAGATACCGTTTCTGCAAGAGTCAATGAAGGATTCTCTACTATTAAACAAGAAATTAATGAGATCGACACTGATTACCTCAAGCAAATACAAGATTTAACCAAAGCAACCGCTGATCAAGTGAACGAAATTGCCTCTAACCATGCCGCAGGATTCCAAACTGATGCTACCGACATGGAAAAAACCCTCCTCGAATTGGCGACCCAACATCAAGCAGACTATGAAACAAATGCTAATACCTTAAATGAAAATTTTGCCTCCAAATCCGATGAAACCGAAACTGTCATCACCAATCGATTGAATACGGCGAATAATGACATGGCTAAAGTTTTCAGGGAATCTGAGGCACGAACTCTCGAGAGATCACAGCTACTTCGCGCCGTTTGGAAGGAATTAACTAATGTATTACCAATTCAAGGAGTGCTGACTTGGCCTCTTGTCACCCACGACGCCATTGTTGAGTATATCAAGGACATGCTGGTTAGGACAAAATCCACAGTTTCTGTAATAGCACCCTCCTTTGATGATCTGCCGTTCGACGCCCTAATGCAAACTCCCTCTACGAGGCGAGTTATTATTGCTACCAAAATTCTGGCAACCCAACGAGAACGTGTGCAACAAATGCTCGATAAAGGCAATATCCAAATCCGCCAGCGTCCAGAAAGCGATATATTTGCGTGCGCACGCGATGGCGAAGAAATTCTCATTGCCCCAATCTATGAAGGCATCAAACCAGAAGAATTTGTTGCCATCGTTTCCCAACAAGATGGCTTTGCCAAGCAATTCCACGAGCTCATGGGGCCAATGTGGATGAGCCGCGCTCAAAAAATTACTCGAGTTTAAAATCTTTTTTTTATTTTTTTTCCCAGTTTGAACTTTTAAAGTTTTTTTCCAGTTATTCGTTCCTGCTTACATCTACGGTAATTTTGCTTT
>JABXJU010000447.1 GCA_013375405.1 Candidatus Helarchaeota archaeon | reverse complement strand
GATTAGTAGAAATTATATAAGAAATTCTACTAATCATTTAGATGGATATGATTGAATAAGGAGGAAAATATTTGGAAGAGAAACCTTGTATCCAATGCCAAAATTATTATCACCCCTCAAATTTAATAGAAGGCACCATTTGCGTTGATTGTCATGAAAAAAATTTTCAAATTATTAGAAACACCCTTGGAGGTGTCGGATTTTGTCATTCAGTATTTAAAATTATGCCTATTATAGCGGCATCGATAAGTCTTATTTATGTAATTTTAAATCTGATACATTTTATAGCTTTGTAGGTTTATTTTGTATAACAGGGATATTTTTTGTAATCTGTATTTGGGGTGTGGGTCCCTATTATCTCCCTCCCTTATGGGGTTATTCGGTGCAGGAAATTGAGTTAAAATTTAACTCCCAATTTGAAAATTCTCTTGCAACAGTTAAATATTGTGTATATCATCCTGAGTTAGAAGCGATTGGTAGGTGTTCAATCTGTTTCCAACCATTCTGTACGGACGATTTTATCTTTTTATTACAAAAGCCTGTTCTTTGCTATAAATGTGGCTTTGATTACTTGTCGAAAATCAATATATTAATATCAATTAAAGCTATTTTTTCCGTAGGAATACTCTCAGGAGTTGGAATTTACATTAATATACTTAATTTTCATTTATCCTGGGTAAGCATAGCTTTTTTCATAATCTTTATAATTACAATATTAACATTTGCTAATAAGATTCACCCAAAGAAGAAAGAAATAAACTCACAATTGAAAAATTATAAGAATTCCAGTCAATTGCTTCAACCCATATAATTTAGAGCAGCTCTCGATCCAAATACTAAAGTAGGTGAGAAGATATCCGTCAAAGAAGAGCAGCTCTCGATGCTGCTGATGGGGCTTGATCTTCAGATGGCGGACTTTCGCGCCTTCTGCGAGCGAGAGAATCTTCAACTCGAGAAATTCACCTTCACGATGGAGTACCAGGCGATGATCAATGAGCCATACATCCACCTCGTCGAGACCGGTGTGAGGGAGTTCCTCCGCTCGGAAGAGAAGATCCGAGAAATCACTGAATGGAACTACCAG
>JABXJU010000446.1 GCA_013375405.1 Candidatus Helarchaeota archaeon | reverse complement strand
TGCAGCTACATCGATGATTTCATCTACTATATACTTCATATGTAATTTAGTTTATAAGTTTCATAATCCCCGAATTCTTGATGCTACTATCAAATGTATTTCAGAATGGCAAAATTATGCGGTAAAATAGGAGAATTTTCCGAAAGTACGACTTACTCGAAAATTGGACCCCCTAAATCATATAAAGCATATTATAGTTATAATATTTAAAAATCAAAATAATTACAAAGGTATGTACAAATGTCAAGTTCTAAATTAGAAATGGAATGGAAGAGCTTTGGAAATTATATTCTTATTGTGGCTATTTTTGGGATTTTTATATTGATTCCATATGTAGCATTTGGTGCTCTTGTTATTCAATTTATCTTTATATGTATAGCAATAAATGAAATTAAGAAAATAAATCGCCAACTGAATAACCCAGATCTTGAGAAGTTTCGTTCAAGATGGTTAGCAGCGAGTATAATCAAATTGATTGCTCTAATAGTGATCAATGTTGGTGGTTCAATGATACCTTTTGCTATAGTTTTTAGTGGTGTGCGTCCTATCATTGCTCCTTTTATTCCTGGTCCAGCTTGGTTATTCCTTCCCATAATAGTATTATTTATTGTGGGATTCGGGCTTGCGATTATTGGTTCAGCTATTGAAAGGGACGCTTGGGAAGATTTCAAAAATTTTCTTGTAAAAAATAAAGAAATGTTTCCAGATAATGTATTTAAAAATGCGTTCGAAAGTGCAGATAAATTAAGAAATGGAGCTTTATTATGGATACTCGGATTTTTATTTATCACCATCATTATTGGATGGATATATCAAATAATTGGATATTTCAAATTAGCTAATTTTAAAAAGTGGACCCCAACAATGAAAATGGAACCGATTCCTGCTCCACAACCTCAGGCAACTCCTATTCCTGCTCCAATCAAAAAAAGAACAATGAGAATGGAACCAATTCCTGCCCCACAACCTCAGCCAACTCCTAATCCTGCTCCAGTAAAAATAAGAACAATGAAATATTGCCCAAGTTGTGGATCAGAACTCGTTGGAGAAGAGAAATATTGCGCATATTGTGGTGGAGCCCTGTATAATT
>JABXJU010000197.1 GCA_013375405.1 Candidatus Helarchaeota archaeon | reverse complement strand
CGATCTCGTAAGGTATGCCCACATTTAGGGCAAGTAACATGAATTAGATTAGCAATTCGATAATCTATTAAAGAGACATGATAACTAAACTTTTCGTCTTCATTTAATAGCCATTCTTTTGAAGTTTCTTCATTATTTGGCATTTCAAATCAATTCCATATCGGTTTTTAATTTCAAAAAAAATTCTTTGAATTTTTCATTCAAAATTGGAATTTTTATATATCCACCTGTTGGATGTTCAATATTCCTTTCAACGTGAAATTACACGAAAATCCGCAGAAGTTTTAATGTTCTGGTGATTGAACTTTTTGAAATTTTCAATTGTTCGGACATCATTTTCAGAGAGAAAAAAGAATTTGGATGAGTAATGATAAAATCGAGGATCAACTGTGCATTCGGATTTCGTAAGATTTTGCCAAGTTTTTTAAGATCCATAGAATCACTTAACTATAGGGGGTTTTGGAAGGGGTTTTTGGTTTGGTTTCTTTAATTTCTAACAGTTGAAGGGGTTCGGGAGGGGGGTATGAACCGTGAGGCTCATGTTAGATAAACCTTGGAGGGATTTGCGTATTTCGGCATTAGCCTTATTATTATTGGAGTCGTAGACCCATTTAAGAATAAACATTGTAATAATACCTGTTTCGCCCATCACTGAAAGAAAGGTTTCAGTTGTGACTGTCTGTTGAACAAGACCGATTGCTAAGGAAATTAGTAAAGCAATAACAAAAAGCATCCACATAAAAGCAATTATCGCCTGTATTTTCAATTTATCAAAATTCCAATTGATTTTCATACATAAAAATAAGGAATAACTGATTATTATTTTATTCGGTGCGGAAAAACGAAATTTTATTCTAATTCAAGTTTTCTACATTCTATTTTCCTATAAAATAAAGGCGATCGGATTCAGGCAAAGGAACTCCTTTATAGCCACAAGTAGCGCATTTGTAAATACCTTCACCAATATGGACGAAGGTGCGCTTTTTGTGGAAGTTTTTGTGAACTTTGCAGAAAGCGCATTGGAACATTCGCGTTTGGGGGTATTTTTCTGGTTCAGTTCCTTTCTTGGCTTGTTCGTATATGGTGCGCCTACTGCGCCATTGTGTCTCTGTTACTTTCTTTTTTCTCTTTTCTTGTAAACCTAAGTCTATTATTTCCCTGCCGAGTTCGGAGAGGAATTTATCTTCATTTGGGGCGATCTCTTGTAATTCATCTTTGATTTTGATAGAAAGTCTTATTGTAATAATTTCCTTTGTTTTAGGTCGTGCCATCAACCACATTCCATTATGTTTCTATGGGTTTCTTGTTATTCCTCTTCTGTAAACCTAACTCTATTAATTCTTTAATGAGTTTGGAGAGTGATTTTTCCTCATTTGCGGCGATCTCTTGTAATTTATCTTTAAGATTTATCGGAAGTCTTGATGAAACAAAACCAGTTATTGTAGGTCGTGCCATTCACTCTTGTTTAGAGTTGTTTGTTTATAAAGTTTTATGATTTATATATAAAGGGTAACAAGGATTTCATGTATACAGATAAAAGACCAGTATTTTTGTCGGAGTCAGAACGGATTTTAGTAGGATGAATATTCTAACGAAAAAAGGGTAGATGTTTAGAAAAATATAGTTCTCGGAGAATGGATAAAGTTTTCATTCATTCTAAAAGAATAGACTTCGTGGATATTCGTGGATATTTTTGTCGAGGCATGTATACAGGAAATTTTGCTTTTTGGGCGATTTGCTCACTTCGACAAAAAGCGATTTTTAGGCAAGTCGGAGAGAGTTACCTTAAGTTAGAGAGGGGCGAGGTTGATTTCGTGAGAGTTCGCTTTGTTCTTCTCTATTCTCTGCCCAACGGTGTTTTTTGAGGTTAGAAATGTTCGCAAGTGGACAAAAAGTAAGAGGTATACTAAAATTTTGTATAGTTCTTAATCATTTGTATATAGTGCGATAGTTAACTTGGTGAAAAGAAGGTAGACATATTCAATTTTGAGAAAACATATGCTATATAGTTCGCGTTTTGACCTCTGGATAACCATTTTTACTAAGGTCTTTTATAATTTCATCTTTTCTTTTAATTCTTTTTTCTTCTGTTAAAGATTTGAAAAGAACAAGAATATATGTCCCAATATTCTCTAAAAGTCTTTTAATTTCGGGTTTCAGATTATCATTTAAATTCTTCTTTTTATGTAATTCTTTTTTACATTCTTTTGGACTTAAATCTGATGATTTAATTTGATACCCTGAAAAACCAGTGGGAATGACATCATCGAATTTTGGTTTTACATTATTCACAACTGCATCTAAACCCCCATCTCCAACGTTGATACATGAAGGTACGTGAATTAAATGTCTCCCGATTCCTATTCTCGTTGCTTCTGCCCATAACAGGCTTCGGAAAATTTCAACAGCCCTTTCGGGAGTCAGTTTTTGTATATCATTCGGTTGTAAGTGGAATATATTCAATAAACTTCCCCTATAGTAATTAATCTAAGAATTATATGTATTTGAGTATTTTAAAGTAGCCGAATAAAAATATTAATTTATTATCTAATGAGATAATTATTAACTCTGATGCTTATTTTTGTAAGAAATGTGCTTCATCAATTCGCATAGAAAATGCTGAGAAGAGAGCTTTATTGAAAAGTTTGCATCGGTAAAGGAAGTACTAAAAATAGCAGAATAAAACAATTATATAATATAATAGCTCTTAATATTTATAGTAAATCATTCCAAAATTTCATTTTAATTTTCTTTGTCTCTCTTGGTCACTGCCAGTCACCAACAGAGACAGATTTTTTATAATTTCTTTTTTTTTAGTCAGAAAATCTCAATTTGTTATTTAATAAGGGTATAAACGTGAATTTATAGATATTTCAGTTATATAAAATAAAGATAAATTCCCTTAAATTCCAGTTAAATCTTATAATTATTTATAAAAATGCATAAAGAAGGAGTTAGGAATTAAATCTCGCTTCAAATTCTTTTAATATTCTTTAAAGAATTTTTAATTAAATAAAAATTGAATTTTAAAAAGGACTAAATTAGAGCCATTTTTATATTTAAAACTAAAAATAAACAAATAGAACTAAAATCAAAAAATATTCTTAAGGTTTTTTTAAACTTTAATTCCGACGAAAATTGGTAAGGCAAGAAAAGTAAAATTGAAGAAGGAAGGAAGTGTTTTGTCTAAAGAGAAACCTAAACTCACAATTCCAATATTAATACAAGAAGCTAGAGCGTTCTGTACTTCAATGTCTCAAGTGAAACATGAAGATATAGTAGGTGTTACTGATGGTAAAGCACTTGGCACCTATATTGAACACAAGTTTGAGAATATTTTAAATGAAAAATATACTGTAACGATTGGAAGTTCTGCAAAAGGGATTGATCTACCAGATCCGGATATTAAGACTGATTTAAAAACTACTCGTATTACACAGCCACAATCTTCCTGTCCATACAAAAATGCTCGTCAGAAAATTTTTGGTTTAGGATATAATCTAATTATCTTTGTTTATGAAAAAGATGATGAAAGCGAAAATAATTTACGATTTTTACACGCTAGATATATAGAGGATTATCGAACAGCAGATTATCAGACCACACGAGGTTTAAAAGATATACTAAATAGAGATGGTAATGAGGATGATATTAAAGCATTTTTGATGGATAGAAATTTACCAGTAGATGATATCGGACTAGAAAAGATTACACAAGAAATTATTAAGAATCCACCAAATATTGGCTATTTGACTATTTCTAATGCGCTTCAATGGAGACTTCAATATTCTCGTGTTATAAAATTAGAGGAAGATGTCAAAGGTATTGTGAAGATTTATGACCGTTAAGTTATCGAATGAATTTATAGAACAATCGACTATGCTTCTCAAAAATAAAAATATTGAAGAATTAAACAAGATTTTAAAAGTAAAAACTGGTTTAATTAATTTTTTTGAAACCTATAATGAATATGTAAAGTTTAAAGAAATTTTAAATCTTAGAAGTGAAAATTCTGAAAAAGATAGGGATATGGGTGATTTTCAGACTCCTAAACAACTCACAGATAAAATATGCGAACATTTATTTAATATAGGCATTAATCCCCTTTTTTTAATAGAGCCAACTTGTGGTACAGGTAATTTTGTTATTTCTGCTCTTGAATATTTCCCGAAACTCAAATATATTTATTGTATAGAGATACAAGAAGAGTATGAATGGTATTTCAAATTAAATTTATTGTGTAAATCATTTGAACAACCGATAAATATTGATATAGAATTTCATAAGGATAATATCTTTACACACCGTTTTTCAAATAAATTTCTAAGACTTTTAAATAAATCCTCAGAGCATAATTTAATTTTGGGAAATCCACCTTGGGTTACTAATACTGAACTTTCTGTATTGAATTCAGATAATATACCACTCAAATCCAATATTAAAGGACATAAAGGCATAGAAGCCATTACAGGAAAAGGAAATTTCGATATTGCGGAATATATTATCATTCAAATGGTTAAAAAATTTTCAAAATACAAAGGAAAAATTGCTATGCTATGTAAAACTTCCGTAATTAAGAATATAGTAAAGGATATAGATAAATTAAATATGAGACTATCAAATATCAAATCGTTACAAATTGATACGAAGAAAGAATTTAACATAAATGCCGATGCGGCACTTTTTTTGGCAGATTTAGGTTATGATAGAGAAAAGTACTGTACAGTTTCGTCTTTATATCAGCCGAATCATAAATACAATATTTTCGGATGGATTGATAATAAATTTGTTTCAGATACTGAAAGTTATAAGAAATATAAATTTCTTGATGGAAAATCAGAATTTATTTGGAGGCAAGGGGTAAAACATGACGCAACAAAGATTATGGTTTTAAAAGAAAATGCAAAAGGACTTCATATAAATGGTTTAAACGAAATCGTGAAAATAGAAGATAATTGTTTGTATCCATTTATAAAAAGTTCAGATCTTAAAGAGAGAATAATTAAAGCTTGTAATAAGAAAGTAATTATAACTCAAGCTTCACTTAAGGATGATACGAATAAAATAGCTTTAAAGTATCCCAAACTCTGGAATTACCTACTCAAGCATTCTGAATATTTAGATAACCGGAAGTCTATTATTTATAAAAATAGACCTAGATTCTCTATATTTGGAATTGGTGATTATGCCTTTAAACCCTATAGAGTAGCAATTTCTGGTTTTTACAAAATTCCTATATTTTCCTTAATATTTCCAATTAATGATAAGCCAGTTATGCTTGATGATACTTGCTATTATTTATCCTTTAATAAGTTTGAAGATGCCTTTTTTACTTGGATCTTATTCAATACAACTGAAATTAAGAACTTTTTAAGATCAATTGTATTTTTGAAATCTAAACGCCCTTATACAAAAGAAAAATTAATGAGAATAAACCTCGCAAATCTATTAGACACTTTATCTTTTGAAGAAATATCTAGATTTTATCAGAAAAACCTAAGAAAATTTTTATTTTACGATTTTAGTAAAGAGAACTTCCTGAAATATAAAAGTGAGAAATTTCCTAAAGTAAAATCATTATTACATTATATCTAAGATACTTTAGATCTGAGTAAAATCATAAAAAGAGTTTATAATTTACGGGTATACCTGACTATTTTTACATAAACTATCTTTATATGCCTAAAAATACTTCTATAAAGACTTGTATTAATATTATTATGGCATAATTTCTCGCCATCAGCGTAGTAGTTATAAGTTCTGTTGTAATTTTCTTTTTTCTTCATTGGCAAATTTATGTGCCAATCGAATGGGTTCGGGAAGTTTATGCCCTTTTATACACTGTTCTATAATCTTTACTGTGGTTTCTAAAGTTATTTTATTTCCTGGTGAAATAATAATTGGTTTACTCTCCCTTTGACTCAAAAAGTATGCTCCAACCACTCTGTCTTGGAATTTAATAGGCACCCAATCACCTACAGAGGTTGGTTCAGATTCCCATTCCCCACATAATGCATCCTGAGCTATCCCGATTGTTGGCTGATTAGTAATAACTCCAATGTGTGAAGCGCATCCAGCAAAAGTCGGATGCAGGATACCTTGGCTGTTAATCATTAGAATATTTGGCATGGTTTCCATATGTGAAAGGACTTCTAGAATAGATGGCCCCTCTCGAAAAGCAAAAAAAGTGCTGATATAAGGGAATTTTGTTTTTAAAACTACATTTTTGTGCTCAATAAGTTTTAAATCTGGCCATTTTAATATGACACAGGCAGTAATTGCAGTATCATCAATATAAGCAGAATCAACTCCTCCGATATATTCAATTGGCGTAATGAAATCATCCTTAAGAATGACCCTTTGACCGATTTCTTCTTGGATAAATCGCAGATTTTTTAAATTGCTATTAGGATTGGCCGCAAGTTTAAGAAATTCCTCTCGATCCATACTGGAAATCACCCCCTATTCTTAGGCTAATTCCTTTACAATAGTTTCAACACTATCTAGTAACTGAGAAATGTCTTCTTTAGAGTTATATAAATGCAGAGATGCTTGAACCACTCCTGGAATCTTAAAACTGTTTAACATCGGATGACTACAGAGTAGTCCAGAGCGAACGGCGATATTTGCCGCCTCATCAAGATACATTGCGACATCATGCGAATTTAACTCTTCGATATTAAAACTAACGATTCCAATCTTCTTAGTAGAATCCGTTGGCCCATAAAGTATTACCTTATCGATATTTGTTAATCGATTTATCATTATTTCCAACAAGGATTTCTCATGATCTCGGATATTTGAGAGTCCAATATTCTTCAAGTATTTTACAGCGCTTCCTAATCCTACAACATTTGCGACATTCGGATTCCCTGGTTCAAATTTATTAGGTAAATCCATCAACTGATAATTATCAACCTTTACTTTGCTCACTGAGCCGCTTCCAATAATTAGTGGATTCAAGTCAACTTGGGAATCTTCATTGATATACAATACTCCAACACCCATTGGCCCCATTAATCCAATATTTCCATGACAAACAAAATAATCGCACCCTAAAGATTTGAGGTCAATAGGGAGGTGCCCAGCAATGCGTGTTCCATCAACTAAAACAGGAATATTCTGATCTTGAGCGATTTTTATGATCGTTTTAAGCGGTGTTATAGTCCCAAATAGGAGCGGACTGTAAGTAAGAGATATTAGTTTTGTCTCCGGTTTTATTAAATCCGCAAGAAACTCAGGATTAATCTGTCCATCAGCAGTATGTGCAATATGAGCAATTTCAACACCAAATTGAGCCGCAAGATATAAAATGGGTAGATAATTGGAATGATGTTCTAGATATGACGTAATTATCTGACTACCCTTAACCCAAGGAACGGAATATAGGAGCGAACTGATTCCGTAACTCTCATTCGGGACAAAAACAATTTCCCCTCGTGAGATATTGAAAAATTCCGCCACCTGAGTCCTTACTTGCTCATATAGCTCACCAGCTTCAATGGTTAATTTGTATGTTCCACGTTGTACTACCGTACCATTAGTTTCATAAAATTTCTTTATATCTTCGATTACACACTTAGGTATAAGTGTAGAAGTGGCAGAATCAAGATAAATGAGATCTTGATTTGATAATATGGGAAAATCTTTTCTCATATCTTGCATACTCAAAGAAACCTCGCTAAAATTGAAATTTCTCTATTTCAAAATAATAGTTGCTCCAAGAAATACAGGGCCTCGGACATCAATTCTTTTGTTATTAGATGTGATAAATCTCCTAACGACTGGATCTATTTTAATATTAACATCGGATGGATACTTTGCAATTTTAATTCGAATTTGATCACGTTGTTTTTTTGGAGCTTTTATCATTTGTTCAGCTCGATAACCGATCAATGCAGCTATTGCTGATAAATATGTAATATCCGTCTTGATCCCGGAAATCTCTGAACCTGATTTCATTCCTAAAATATTTCCATCAGATACCCAAATTTCATTTAAACTAGCTGGACCGAGTAATTTTACATTGGGGTCAGTCTCCCAAATACATACTTCTAACGTATTTCCGCTAACTTCTTTGGAGAATGCTGTGATTTTTAATGGAGAATCTTTATTTTTATTTTCCAACGCAGTTTTTGTGACGTTTTCCATTATTTCTTTTCCTAAATCCGATGTAGGTTGATACTCATATTCAATTTTATCTGCTATATCGGTATCCATGAGTTGAACCTGTGTATAGAAATAAG
>JABXJU010000026.1 GCA_013375405.1 Candidatus Helarchaeota archaeon | reverse complement strand
TAAATTCATTGCAGGATCGGCATCTATCGCAATTACTTTATAACCATCTCTGGCTAGAAATCGTGCCGTCGTGCCTGAAATTGTTGTCTTACCAACGCCTCCTTTCCCGACAAACGCGATTTTGACCAATTTAATCAACTCATTTAAATGAACGCCATTAACCGATTCCAGATTTTATAGATGTTATTAAATAATTTAAAGAAAACGGTATTTATTGTTTAATTAGATTCTAAATTCTACAGAAAAAAATATAATTGAATTAAACTCCAGATAAAATCAGGTTTCTATTAAGCTCACTAATTTTGCTATAGTTTTTTCCATTTCATCCAATAAAAGTTCCTCTAATTTCAGAAATTTTTCTGAAAAACCAATAGAGGGATTAATGAAATCTAATAGGGAGGTAACTTCATTTGCAAATTTTTTAATGTCTTTTGAAAGGTTTAGATATTGCCGTATATAGCGAATTATTTCTGAAAAGGTGCTATGAGCCTGAGATAAAAAGATTTTAACACAGAGGTAATCATTACACTGAAGTGCAATATCGATACAACCTAGGAAATGTTGGTGAAGGACAGCTGCATTTATTCCAGCCTCGAGCATTTTATTTAGTGTAGTGAGATATCGATTTAGTTTTTTTTGTAATTTTCGAGTTTCGATCTCAAAATCAACATTTTTATCAATGATTTCCTTAAGATCAGTGATTCCGTCTAATTCAACTAATGGAAATTTGTTAAAGGTCGTAATATATTTTGTAGAGAGCGTTGAAAGCTGTTCCCGTATTATTTCAATATCGGGTTGTGCCTCTGCTGATTGATCTTCTTTCTTCTCGGTATCCATTATTTATTTAACCCTCTTCACCGAAAGTAGGTAAGGTAAATATGAAGCTTGGTTAATTTATTTTATTCTCGAACCTTTATAATTATTATTGATATTTGTATATGTAAATAGTGGGCAAAATGGATATTCTATTTATCAATCCGAGAACGGAATTAGTATCTAAACCCAAAATATTCTATCGAGAACCCCCAAATGGTATCTTAATTCTATGTGCAATCCTAGAAAACGCAGGATTTGATGTGGATTTTCTTGATTTATCAATTAAAAATCCCCCTAAACTAGATAGCTATTTATCTGAAGATCCCAAAATAGTTGGGATTACGAGCCTGACAAATACTTATAATTACGCAATAAATATTTTAAAACAAGTAAAAAAGACTTCGCCGGGTATTATTACGTTATATGGCGGGCCGCATGCTACCTTTAAATACGCAGATATTCTCCGAGAAGAAAAGAATGTTGATTTCATTTTATGTGGTGAGGCCGACCAGACAATTCTACATTTCATGCGAACTTTTTTTGGTCCAAAAAGTGAATTAAACTATTCAAAGGTGCCCAATTTGGCGTATAGGGATGCTGGGAAAATTAATTTCTTCGATTCCTATGTTCCTGCCAATTTAGATGATTTGCCCCTACCGGCAAGACATTTGTTAGATTTGCAAAATTATCAGGTTGGAACGATTATAGTCAATCGAGGATGTCCCTTTAATTGTGCTTTTTGCGTCAGACAAAAGATATTTCAGAAAGTTAGATTCCGAAATATTCCAGATATCATCTATGAGATGCGAATTCTATCGCAATTGGGATTTGGATTCGTGAATTTATATGATAACTTGAATATTGATGAAGAATATGCTTTGAAACTGTGCCGAGAAATAGAGAGATCTAAGATTGATTTGAGTTGGGGTTGCGAATTACGTGCAGATAGGATTTCGCTAGAATTAGCGCAGGCTTTAAATAAGGCTGGATGCAAAGTTATCGCCGTAGGGGTCGAATCAGGTGACTTAAAAGTCCTTCAGCGAGTAAATAAGATGCAGGATCTAAACATGGTCAAAAAGGGAATAAAAGCCGCAAAATCGGTAGGAATTTCAATTCAGGCATATTTTGTTGTGGGATTGCCTGGAGAGACGAAAGAAAGTTTTTTTAAAACCCTCAAATTCCTTGATGAATTAGATTTAGAACCAGGGATAGATCGGGTAAATTTTTTCGCGGCCACTCCATATCCGGGTACCGCTTTGTATGAACATCCAAGCAAATTTGGTATTCACATATTGCATGAAAATTGGGATTTATATGACAATTCGCATCTTCTAATGCAGTTAAATTCAATTGAATTTGAACAATTAGAAAGAAACTTTGAGAGCGGGCGAGAAATTGAAAGGAAGTTCACTCCTCTTTCGGATAGAAGAATGTAACACCTTCATTGTATGAATCCCCGCGTAATAGGCACTTTGTTTCTTTCACGACAAGAGTATACTTATTTCCCACATAATCCTGAATCAGTTGAAGTAATGCTACAAGCGCTTTTGCTAGCAACTCACCGTAGCTGTTTTCTCTCAATTTCGTATGATCAATTTCCACGCCGGGTGTTAAGCCTGTGCAAAGAACACACATCTTTTGCCGTATTATTAATTGTGGTATGTTGTCGTCGGTTTTTTCTGCCGGAATATATTGAGGATGCTCGAAAAATTTTTCCCAATCTGGTCCCATAATAACATAGAGGGCAGTTTCTCCTAAGAAGGCAAGGTCAGTTAAAGATTTTGAAAAAAAGATCTTCATAGTTCCTAAAAGTTCATACATTATGCTGGTGGCCCCATTGACAAACTGCTCAGTGAATGTATCTACTGCTAAACCTGTATCACCATCAAAAATCTCTTCATATTTTTTTGTAACACCATAGGCCATACTGGAAAGCATCCATAAATTCATTTTTTTGGTCATAAACCTCCAATAGATACGTTTTCCCAAACTAGCAAGGGCCTTCCGAAATTTCCCTAATTTTTCTGGTACCATTATTTAGAACCCTCCATACTCGAGATCAATAATATGTTCGCAATATTTATCGCCTGATCCAACAGACGCAACAGTATTACACGTTACTTTAGTATAGGGAACAATATCCTGATTCATTAAGTGCTTTATCATGGTTTCTACAAAACCCGAAACAGGGGTGCAGTAATGAATTTCCGGTACTTCTAAGTCTTCCTTTGTTTTTTCAGGGCATATAGGACAATTAAAATCTCGGATTACTATTTTAGTAGGTCTTTTATTCATTCGCTCTATAACCCTACCCTTAACCTTTTTATTACCAAAAAAAAGATTCATCATCTCTTTAAAAAGGTTGAATGGTTTGCGGCCCTTGGGTTTCCAGACCATTAACATACGCTCTGTAATTATTCTCGCTATATCGCGTAGATCTTTCTCTGCTTGTTCTGGACCTCTTTTATTGACTAAAAATCCAACCACATCCGGTAAAGAACGCCTTGCTACTATATCTGAAACTTTTGACTTAAATAGTTCTTCAATATTTCCTATCCTCGTTGAATGCGCCAAAAATAACACATCTCCTAATTTATATATGTAGTAATTTTATTAAATGGAAATAAATTGTTTTTGGTGGAATAAAACTTTTAAGGATGGATTATTGTTATTAAACCACTAATCTTCACACAATCTCGGATGATGGGTTGATAAGAGGTAATTATAAATGGTATTAAGATGTAATTTATGCTCCCGGGAAATAGATAGTTCAGTTGAAAAAATTGTGTTTTATTGTAATAAATGCAAACCTCCAAAAGTGTATTGTTCTACCTGTGAACGGGAAAAATTACCCCGGAAAGGATTCCGAAAGAAGGTTCTTTGTCCTACTTGTCAAAAACCTATCAAATTAGCTAAAAATCTTAAAAAGCTATCTAAGGCATTAGGAGACCACGTTTCTGAAGATGCTTCTGCACTTCAGCTAGGAACAGAATTAGAAGTTGTAGAGGACTCTGCTTTTATTCAAAGTTACGGGCGATTTTGTGCAGAGTGTGGGACGCAGTTGATCGAAGGAGCCCAATGGTGTCCTGAATGCGGTAATAAAGTTAATTAAGTTAAAGATTTTTTTTCAGAAATTCGGTAAATTCTTTCACTTTTATATTACGAATTTCTCCATTTAACCGATCATTATACTCACAGACAGCTCCACGAACACCTATTATGTCAGGATGTATTTCGATCAGAGGGATTAGGTCTTCTTTTTTAAGAGCACCGGCTAAGGCAGCCTGTAACCCATATTCATGTGATTTTTCCACAAATTGGATGAGCTCAGATTTTGATAAAAAATCGAATAATCGTTTCCCATCTTTTATAGCGGTATCAAGCATTGCGATATCTGAATCAGATTCAGCAGCAATTTCAGGAATTAATAGGGGTGAAACTCCTCCAAAGCGCTCCGCATCTGCGTATCCAGCTGCAACGATTTTAATTTCAGAGTTATAATCATATATTGCATGATATATTTGTTTCATTAGAAAAATAGCGTCTTCTTTGGTTTTGGGACCCTTGATCCCCGCTTTAATATAATTTACACCACAATGAGCAAGACCGTAAGCTGCCAATGACGCAGTCCCAGGTAGATTCGGGAGATCTCCGAGAGTTGCGCTTAATTCCATTTGTTGCGGAACGATTTCCCTAACTTTTTTAATAAGCCAAGGAAAATTCGCCCCCAAACTACCTTCTTCTGGGCGCTTTATATCAATAATATCTATTAAATTTCCCTTTATTACTTCATACACTTCGGAAATAGACCGAGGGGAAACTAGAAGTTTAATCACACGAAATCCCTTTCATTTAACCAATAATACTTGAAATAATGAGTACGACTATCTTTAAAAATGATTTTGAATCAAATATAGGAAGGGAAAATTTTTCTTTCTAGATGAAAGTTAGTATTTTCGGGTAATTAAAAAGTCTATAGCAATTTGAGAAAAATGGAAGTGTAATAATATTCAAATTTTTCCTGGACACTACTGTATTGGATATATTACGTATAATGTTTATTGTCTTATTTTAGGAACTGCCCCTACGTTTCTTGGTATTGCTCTTGGCATTTTTTTTGGACTTGTACCAGATTTAGATGTATTACTTCTCCTTCCAGGTATTATTAAAGGAGATCAATCTAAGATAGATGGGACCGAATTCAAACATCATTCATATCCAACTCATTATCCCATTCTTTATTCACCCCTTATTATCCTACCAATTTTGATTCCAAACGCGATTACCCTTTCAATAGTTACTGCGCTCTATCTCCACTTATTTGTTGATACGTTTTGTACATCTGATGGAATTAAGTGGCTCTATCCATTCAAAAATAAGTTTTATACCATGCTAAGTGATAAAACACGGGGAAAACATGGGATCTTTTGGGAACACGAATATAAAAACACTCCAATATTTAAATTGGAATATTTTCTGCTAGGATGTGGTTGTCTGATTTTATGGTTAAACCACATTATATACTACCAAATTCCGATGTGGGGCATTATTTTATTAGGATGTACGATAATCGGATTTATTATTGGTACAGTCTTAGTTGAACGTTTTCGTCTTAAATATCTAGATAGAAGAGTAACTGAAGAAAAGGAGAAATTATGAAATCTTAGCTTTTTTCATATTTTTTTAACGCTTCCTCATCTATTTCAAAGCCGAGTCCAGGGAGTTTAGGTAAAATTGCATATCCATCATTATCAAGTTCGATAGGCTTTTTTGTCAACAAGAATTCTTCTGGGAAATAGCCATATTCCATATAGGGACAATTAGAAATAGCGCCAATTAATTGCAAATTCGCATATTGGATGAGGCCCACCCCAAATATATGATTCACACAGAGTTTTCCGTAAGCTTCTGCAATAGCTGCTATCTTTTTGACTTCAGTGATTCCTCCGGACCGTGTAACATCAGGTTGAATAATATCGTACGCATTTCGGTCTAGAATTTCTCTGAACCGCCAAGAAAAGGCGTCATTTTCACCTCCTGCGATATCAACGTCGACCTTGCTCCTAAGTTCGGAGAGACCAACCAGATCATCGCTTGGTAGAGGTTCCTCGAGCCAACGTAGATCTAACCGCTCAGCGATTCTAGCAATCTTTAAAGCTTGCCTCATAGAATACCCGGAATTTACATCAGCCATAACCTCAAGATCGTCACCCCCAAGATCTCGCACAGTCTTTAAAACACGTTCATCCCAATTAAGATTTTTTCCAATTCTGACTTTCACAGCTTTAAAACCACGTTCCATGGCAGGCGCTATATATCCCTTTAACTGAACAGGATTAACCCACCAAGGAAATGATGCATAAGCCTTTACCTTATGTTGATAACTTCCCAACAGTTGATAGACCGGTTTTCCTACCGCTTTTCCTTTGAGGTCATGCAAAGCACAATCAATTACACTAAGCGCTTGTGGAATGCCTAAAAGAATACGATTCTGAGTATTATAAACATCACGCCAAATTTTCTCGATATCAAAGGGATCTTGCTTTCGGAGTATTTTGTGCCATCTTTTTATATGAGCGACAAGGGCATTATCTGCATTCACTAAATGAGTCCCTGCAATCCCTTCGGTACCTTCATCGGTTTTAATTCTGAGAATTGTTCCCGTTATTTTAAACTTGGGCATGGCTCCAATTTTAATGGTTAATGGATACTCAAACCACGATGGAAGAACTTCAGTAATTTTCATTTTTATTTTCACCCTTTATGTGAAACTTTACTTTAAATATTCTATTCACGTTACTATAAAAAATAATTCAGCTGATGTCCTAATTCAAGTCTATAAACCAGGATAGGTGAAAATGATTTCTCTATCTCTGCGTAAACAATTACATCTAAGATCCATTGGTTTCAAGGCACCAAGATCTTTTAGCAAGTTTTTTATACCGATTCAAGAAGGCATCAATAAACATCCTTAATTGAACTTCCTGACCCATTCCAGAAACAAGATATCCCTTAAAAATACCAAAAAAGCGAGATAATGCGTTAATAATTTTTTTCCAGCGTGAATTTAAATAGACGGTTAAATCGTTCTCTGTAATTTTAGCCCCTTTACTATCATATATCGTAACTTTTATTGAATATTTACCATATTCCATATCCTTGGTGAACTTGAATTTAATTGTTTTCACAAATGTTGAACAACTTGATGGAATATTTAACTTAAATTCTTTTGAAAATAATGTTTTCTCATCTTTTTTTAATTCCCAATTCAATTTCGCATTTGAAATCTCATGATTATAATCATTAATAATCCACAAATTCGCTTTGAAATTAGAATTAGGGGTGAAATATTCACCCCAAGATAACACCTTTAGGGGCGCAATACATAATTCACGTAGGTTAACGACAGTTAATGCGATGTTTGGAAGATTGGGGATAGGTATAGTAGGTAGTTCTATTGAGCACAAAAGTGGTTGGTACGCTTTTTTAACTGCATAGAATGCTTCTTTGGGATTACGATAGTAATCGACGATTGCCCAAGTAATGGAAGGCCATGCATCATTGAAAGTAAATAAAATACACCCATGCACCTTACCTTTTCCCCTTCTAAAGGCTTCTATACCGAATTTTAATAATTTAGCTTGATATGATTGACTATATTTAATGAATTGTTGAAGGGTTACGCCGCCTTTATGTCCTTTTAATATTTGGGCTAGATATAGAGTAATGGATTTCTGAAAGTCTCGATATATCCATTCTTCATTTATTGGCCACCAGTTTTCACGCCCCATATCTGTCCAAAACTTGCTATTTGCGCTTGGCAAAGATTCTGCACCGAATTCATTCGGATTTTTCCCACCTGGCAAGGTGAGGAAATTATAATAAGTCGAATAATACCAACCTACGAAAGGATGGTCTTTATGCGATGCTTCCAAAAATATCTTTCGCTTTGACTTATCAAATATTTGAATTGTCCTTTTTAATGAGATATCTAACGCTTTTTGATTACCTAGTGGTTCGCAATGACAGCACCAAATCGCAATAGAAGGGTGGTTATAGAATTGTATAACCAATTCTTTCATTTGCCTACATGCTTCTCTAATCCTAGATGGGCTTAATTCATAATCCCAAAGAAGGGGAAAATCCTGCCAGATCAAGATCCCTTCGCGATTGCATATATCATAAAAATTTTGAGGTTCAATATGGTATCCAAGTCTGAGAATGTTTATATTCGCCTTTTTCACCAACTGAATATCCTTTTCAAACTTCTCATTGGTCATTTCAGAGAGCCAACAGGAAGCTAAATAACTACTTCCTCTTAAAAAAATTGGAACACTATTCAGATACCACCCGTTTTTCTTTTCTTCTAAAATTCTTAATCCAAAAGTTGTTTTTTCTTCATTTATAAGCTTATTTTCATTGAAAGCCTCAATTTTCAGTTTATATAAGTTGGGTTCTCCTAAATCCCATGTCCACCATAACTGTGGATCTTTAAAATTAATTTTCAAATTGAATTTATTATTTTGTGGTTTTAGAGATATATTCCCCTCATATTTTTCACTCACACCTTTAAAATTAAGCGGATCTATTGATATTTTAATCGCAATATCCAAGTTAGAATCTTGATGATTATAAAATCTGCAATCAATAGAAGCGAAAATTTCTTTATTTTGAAAAATGGGTGATACTCTAATATCTTCTATATCAACCATCTTAAAAAGTTTAATGAAGATAGGTTGCCATATACCCCCTGAACCTTTCTCTTGTCCTCGCAGTGATACTGTCCCTGGTCTGAGATCCCAATGTAATAAACCTCCTTTAAATAGTTTCTTTTTTATTGGAAATCCAGGATCATGTGGCGCACAGCATTTGACCGCGATTATATTTTTCTTTTTTAGTAATTTACTGGTTAATTGAAATTTAAAAGCTCCAAAATATCCTTCGTGTGCGCCTAAATATTTATCATTGAGCCATATTTTGGCGTAATAATCAATACCTTCAAAAATTATTGAAATAATTTCCTCCTCAGAGAAATTCAGATCAAATTCACGTCTGAACCAGACTACACCATTATAATCGAGTCCCTGAAGATACCAGTTTGAAGGAATATCCATCAAATTCCATGTAGAATCGTTGTAATTGACTTTCCAATAGCCTAGCTCACTACCTTTATTATTTTCATCAACGCAATACTTCCATTTTCCATTTAATGAAATTCTTCCATTCATAAAATTAGATGAGATTAAGTTAAATTTAAAAGATTTGACTAATCGATTGCAGTTAAAAATAAAATATTATTGAAATTATTCACGATAAAATGTTCTATTTTCTATGCGCCCACGAATAGTGCCTTGATTTAAAAGATTGTTCAAAAATTCTTCAACTTCATTTTCGCCAATTTTTGTTCCTTGGGCAATTTTTGTTAATGGAATTTCTGACGCAGTGAGGATGATCTCAGCTACTTCTTCATTTAATTTATCTTCTGTAACAAATTCATCGTGATCGATAGTGAAGCGCCCCATGCCCTCTAAAGCGAAATTCGTGAGTAATTTTTGGATTTGAGACCTAGGGATTTCTAACTCGGTTTCTAAGTGATCTAACTTAAGCCTGCCTTTTTGTTTCAGTTGGCTTTGCAATTTTTGGACAACTATTTCTTTAGTTAAGGTTTGATCTTTTGGAATATGAGGAACTAGGAAAAGTAATTTAGAACCAACTTTGAAATATTCTTCTACCAAAAAAGCAGTTTTATGAAAAAGAGTAACATCTCCAGTCCATTTTTCTAAATTTGAGCGATGTTGATCTTCAAACTTAATTGTAAAATATTTAATACTGGATAGTAGGGTTGTAGCAGGACTTTGGTTACAAATAAAAGCCGAACGGACCAATTCACCTTCACTTAAAGCAACGACAAAACCTTGATATCGAATCTCTTCTAAGCCCGTTTCTTTTGAGCTAACCTCCGTTCCAAAAGAAGAAATAGCTTGTAGAAACCCACTAACAAGGTCAGGGTCAAAACCAAGTTCTGAACACGAATAGGAAAATAAGCATGCACCTGATAACTTATGAATAATTAAGATATGTTGTAAATTTTTTGCTGCTTCGATCTTCTTAGTAATCCATGCAGGTATGGTTCGTTTTTTTCTTACTAGAGCTGCAATTTCAGACCGCTTAAAGACGCCATCTGATAGAGCGCCTGCCAATTTTCGTTCTTTGATCAATGTTTGAAGTAACATTTCGACATATTTTATAGGAAGGAACATTCGAGAGACAAGTTCTTTGAGACTTATTTTTTCATATAATTTTAAAATACCTAAAATCTCGGATTTCAGATGATCTAAGGTGGCGAATCCACGATCTTGGGTATACCATCCTTCTATTTGACCATTTTCGATAAATTGCTTTAATTGATTTCTTAATAAGTTTGGATGGATCCCCAGCGTTTTGGCTGTGCGATCTACATAAATTTTACCTTTCCCTTGAAGGATTTCAAGCAATTTTGTTTGAATTCCTTCTCCATAAATAACTGTTTTAGAATCTGGACTATAAAAAGCCTTAACTAGTCCCCTCTTTATAGTTTCAGAAATAAGGCGTTTGGTCTGCAGTTCATCTGAGGTCCTGAATTTTCGAGTAATTTCCGAAACTTTCACAGATCCGTCATCCTTAATCATCTGTGCTAGTTCCTGATAAATTAAGTCATCGGTAATAAAAGTGTGAGCATCAAGAAATCTTCCTAAAATAGATTCATTTTTTGTGAGGTTAAGTATTATTAATCGGACTTGCCGTTCTTCTAATTTCATTTGTTCAGCTAAATCTTTAAGTTTAACTTGCTCGTTTAGGATTTTATTAATTAGATATTTTTTGTAATCATCTCGTAAACTGATATAGGTTTTTTTAATCGGATCAATCACATTTTTGAGTTTTCTCTTGCTATGATACAATTTTAATAATTTCGGGACGGAATCAGGGTTTAGATTAAAAGTTTGGGCAATCTGATCAAACTCAAAAACATCCCCTCGCTCTAAAAAATCTACAAAACATCCAGGACAAAATAAATATTGATCTTCAGTTTTTAATTGTTTTAACTTTGAATTACACATTCTGAGTTCCCTTTTTCCTAAAACACCTTTCCTAATGGCAGTTATTATAAGTTCTCCTTCGTTATCGGATGCTATTAAAGGAGTATTGAATAAACTATTCCATTCACATTTCACGCATTTGTAATATAGTTGGTTTTTCTCTGTTTTTTTTACAATTAAGGGAAATTTGCATTTTGGACACTTAGATCTATCTATTGTATTGCATTTGAATTCAGTATTGGCCATTTCCACGAGATCCAATTTCGAGAATTCTGCTTTACAGCGTGGACATTGAAATTTTTCATTACTTGCCGTATGTTCCCAACAATAAGACTTATTACATTCAGTGCACATATAAAAAATATTTGGATTGCCGCATTCCGCACACTTATTCTCGGACATATATTTTTACTCCAAATTTCTGTTGATTCGGTAATCTGGACTTCCAAACTGGTAAATTTCTACTACCTGATTTCGGAATTTTCAAAGCTTATACAAGAATTATATTCGCCTTTCATTAAAACCTTAACTTAAAATAATAATAACTTTCTTTCATTAAAATATAATCATTCTTTTAAAGATAGAATCATTCCTTAGGAACTAAAGCAACAGCACGTATCCATCCGGCACTTGCGCCTTTAATCAAAATAGGAAATGCCATAAAGATGAATCCATGACTCGGTAATTTATCTAAATTTGCTAATTTTTCGATATGGAGATATTCCTTATCCCTCCCTGTAAAATGGGCAGGCCATAAAGCAGATTTAGTTCCTTCTTGCGTTTCTTTAAACATCACTGTAAAAGGACGATCAAAACCATAGGCATCAGTCCCTATTATTTTAACCCCTTTATTTAATAAATGGAGAGTTGCCTCACGAGTCATTCCTGGATGAACCCATGGATAATCTCGTGAACCCCATAGTTTATCACGACCCGTCCGGATGAGCACGATATCCCAAGGTTGGATTTCATATCGTGTTTTATCAATTGCATTACGAATATCTAGTTCCGAAATTGGAGCGTTTTCTTCTTTATGAGTGAGATCAAGGACAATACCGTTCCCAATGCACCATTTTAATGGAACTTGGTCGATAGTTTTCGCTGGCTTTCCTTCAACTGTTGGACCGAAATGATAAGGTGCATCAAGATGGGTTCCGACATGAGTAATTAATGTCAGTTCCTCCGAGGCTAGACCTATTCCGTCGGGAAAATCTTCTGATTTTACACCGGCCGGTTCTGCCATTTTAGTTCCATTTTTATGTGAGGAATAAATAATCCTTGCAGGTTTTGGTTCAGATTTTGCTCTGTGACTTATCGGTACAGAAAGATCCACTAGAACATATTTTTTTTCGTTTATAGAAACATATTTTTTTTCGCCCATAGAAATAACCAACAATATAGCCAGATATAATTAACTTGTTATTTCGCAAATAAATCTTCTTAATCTTGCGGCTTTTTTACAGAGAGAACCTTGTTAAAAAAATTTATGAAAAAAGGCGCCAAAAGTATATCTCCTTATATATTGTCGGAACTGAATGAAAATAAATATATATTTGATTGGGGGGATTTTTCTTAAAGTATACTTAATTTCTGTGGAGGTAGTAAATACGGCAATAGATGTTTATGAAACAAAAATAGGGACATTCAAGGTTATGGAGCACCCTGAGAGGACTAATTTAGTCTTTGTTCAAAGATATATTCCTATAGTTGATGAAGGGGTGTGGGCAGACATGGGACATATGAAAAGAAAGGAATTTCTCAAATTGATAACTCCCCATAATCCTAAAAGGAGAGAAGATAAGCCAAATACTATGGCTTCTAGTGATCCGTTTTGGAAATCATATGCTTTAATCTAATAATTCTCGCTTTTACTAATGCATTATTATTTTAGTAGGAAAAATACAGCTCATTTTTAATCAATATCTGATATTTGTTTCATTGACACATAGAAAAAACATAATATTCTTTTCACGATAAGGATCAACCCACGATGTGGGAAAATTGTTACTATATCGGTGGGAGTGACGATGGTATTCTCGAAACTACTGCAGGGAATATTGGGGTGGCTCTCTGCTGGGAGTTTATGCGCACCCGCACTGTTCGGCGACTGTTAAATCGGGTGGATTTGGTGGTTGGGGGGTCTTGCTGGTGGACAATCCCCGAAAAACCCCTTAATTTGTTTGAATTTTTAAATTCAATCTTTTTTTATAGACCGGTAAAATTACATGGGATTGATGTTGGCTATCGTGGAAAATCTTCTGATTGGCAGTGATGCAACCATCTTTGTGTTCTTCTCCAGCTAAATTTGAGTTAATGTCGAATCGTGGAAAATTGCTAGAGGAAATTTCTAATCGAATCCGATGTCCCTTTGGGAAATATATTGCAGCAGTACCTAAATTAATTTCATAACGATAGATTTTACTGGGTTCTAATAAACTTGGGTTTTCGAGATCTCCCTCACGAAACCGGGCGCGGATACCATCATCAAGAATATTGAAGGCCTTCTTTCCATTCGGCAAAACATCTAAAAGTTTCGCCATAAAATCCGTATCCCTGGCAGACGAAGCCGCAAAAAAGACCAATTTTACTTCACCGATGATTTCAATTCCTTTTTCTAACTTCTCTGAAGTATAGACTAGGACATCGGAACGTTCTTCAATATCAGATTGATCTTTAGTGCCATTATCAATCAAGAGATTTCGCCCGCCCCTCGTAGGACACGGATCCAATGGATCAAACACATATTCGTCAGGAGGTTCTTTTTCTGGAGGTGTTATGGAAAGGATTCCATCGCCAAATCGCGTATTGGCATTCCCCTTCGAGTGAATATATAGCTTTAACTCCTCAGACTTCGGCGGCCAAGCGTTAAAGTGTCGCCAAATCCCTTTATTAAGGATATAAATTCGCACCATTGGTATATCTAGCGTCTCTTTTTCCTCCCCTTTTAGCCAATAATCAAACCACCACGTAGAAAGCAGGGTCTGCCCAAAAGAAATTAAAGTTTTGAGTGCCTTAGGGGAGGGGTCCTCCATTCCGCCATGAGTCCAAGGCCCGATAATGAGTTTGAAATGCTTTTTACAGTAGTCCGGTGACACTTCTTGGAACTTCTTAAGATCCTGTATAGTCCCATCACAAAATGGGTCAAATAGACCTGCTATCGCAAGGATTGGTGTTAAAGGACGATATTGATAATCCAATGCATGGGCAAAAAATTCAGAATCATTTTTAACACGTCCATAGTAAAAGAGCTCATTTAAAAGCTTCTCAAACTCACCAACATCTTTCTTCTTTGGATTCCACTTCAATCCAAGCCTCTCGTTTAAGAGATTCACTTGCTCCTCGAATGTCTTCAAGGTTGCTACTTCAGACCAAGATATCAAATACTTCGTAGTTTGTAGTGGTTCATTATACAAATTGAATTTAGGATTCATTAATTTCTTGAGAACCTTTTCGTCGCCAGCCTTGTCGAAATTAAAGCTTAGTGTAGAATTCGTAACTAAATTGCAAATCGGATAAAAAGCGATTTTGAATCCGTGAAGATGAAGACCTCCTCGATGGGCGAGAAAATTCGCTGTACAAGATTCAAAAGGGTTTATACACGTTAATAAGCCGTCAGTTTTTTCGGATACAGCTAATTGTGTTAATCCAAAGTAGGAGCCCCCCCACATTCCAATACGCCCATTATACCAAAATCTCTTAGATATCCAGTGTAAAGTTTCTAATCCATCGGTTCCCTCTGACAACATAAAGCTGTTGGTGCCGTAATCTCGCGAATGCATGCATCCCCGAATATCTTGGAGGACAACTACAAACCCCAAAGAAGCAAATAAATAGCCAACTATACTCATTAAATCCTTCCCATAGGGTAATCTAACTAAAAAAGTGGGTCCTTTCCCCTTTTTTTTAAATATATGTTCGGGGAGATAAATGTCTGTGGCTAATTTTGCCCCATCTTTCAAGGACATTAAATGTTCTTTTAACCTAATCACTTTATGTTTAGGTGTACCGAAACCCATTAAACGCCCAATCGGTTTAATTATCGATAATATTTTTAAGATTGGGCCTTGCAGATAATCCATAAGCTGAGGAATATTATTAATGATGAAATTCATGAGTTTTTCAGGGGGTTCAACAGGAAATGGAAAAGGGCTCATAGATTTATTTTCGATTCCTTTCTGAATCTCCTCTCTCTCCATTGTAACCATTCTAAAACACTTACATTTTATTTATTTAATCCTTATCGCAACCATATATGCTATATTTTACCCTTTCTTAAATCAATCACTCGTTTAGCCTTTCCAATACTACGTTCAATCGTCCCAAGGGCTGCAAATTCCACATTGACGTGAATTTGTAAGTCATTATATAGACCCTTCTCGATCCTATTCTTGAGTGCTTCCGACCTTGAGAACTCAGGCTTCAATTCTACTCTTACAGTTAATTTATCTAAAATATCACGGTCTATAATTATTTGGTAATTTTCAGAGACTTCGGGAATTTTTAGGAGTTGATATTCAATTTCAGATGGAAACACATTTATCCCCTTCACTATTAGCATGTCATCTGATCTCCCAATTACTTTCTTCATCCGTGCATGCCAGCGACCGCAATTACATTTTTCGTAATTTAAAACTGAAATATCATTGGTTAGGTATCTTAGAAGAGGAATTCCTTCTTTCGTGAGCGTTGTAAAAAGTAAGGCGCCTCGTTCCCCCTCACTTAATTGTTCAGAGGTTTCTGGGTTTATTACCTCAGGAAGAAAATGATCTTCCCAGATGTGGAGCCCGGCTTTTTCAGGACATTCTACAGAGACACCGGGGCCACACACTTCTGATAAACCATAGATATCTATTGCATCAATATGTAACGACTCCTCAATTTTACACCGTAGGGCCTCACTCCATGGTTCGGCTCCGAACATCCCGACCCGTAAACTTAATGAATCAACATCGATATCTTGCTTTTTCAAGTATTCCGCTATGAATAATGAATAAGAAGGTGTGCATGTTAATACAGTTGACTTAAAATCCTGCATTATCATAATTTGGCGTTCAGTATTCCCCCCCGAAATTGGAATTACTGTTGCTCCAATCTTTTCAGCCCCGTAATGGAATCCTAATCCCCCTGTAAATAAACCATAACCATAGGCATTCTGTACAATATCTTCTTTGGTAATATTGGGCGCCATTATGGTACGTGCCATTACTTCAGTCCAAGTATCAATATCCTTTTGATTGTAACCTACCACGGTCGGTTTACCGGTTGTACCAGAAGACGCATGAATTCTAACAATTTCTGTCAATGGGACTGAAAACATCCCAAAGGGATAATTATCCCTCAAATCTTGCTTTCTTGTTATCGGAATCTTGATGATATCCTCCTTTTTGTTTATATCATCCGGATGAAGATTTGCATCCTTAAATCGCTTATTATAAAAGGGAACTTTCTCATAACAAAATTTTACTAAGGCATGTAATCGTTTATTTTGTAATTCATCTAACTCTTTTCTTGATTTTAATTCCATTTCTTTATTCCAGTATTCATACCTTTTTGCCAACTTTCTCACCTTTTCTCAAAATGGATTCTAGTAAAACAACTGATAATAAAATGAATTTTTATCAATAGATTCTTTGTCCATCTAGAAATATGTAAATTAAATATGGTATTTTCTATTAATAATTTATTTAATAACTTTTACTTTTCAAGCGAAGTGGTTGAATTGGTTAAGCCTAGTTATAGTATTGATTCTCCCGGTGAAAAGGTCCTCCTTTTAGGTAATGAGGCAATCGCGAGGGGCGCATTGGAAGCTGGTGTCCGTATGGTGGCTGGGTATCCAGGAACGCCTGCCACGGAAATCGTTGAAACTATTGCGAAAATGACGAAGCACTTTCCAGAGATCTATGTTGAATGGTCTATTAATGAAAAAGTTGGGTTTGAAACGGCTTTTGGAGGATCAATGAGTGGGCTGAGATCTGCAGCAGTGCTGAAGCACGTTGGTTTGAATGTAGCACTAGATCCATTCGTCACTGCGTGCTATGCAGGCGCTCGGGGCGGTTTCGTGTTGATCGAAGCGGATGATCCTAATTGTTATAGCTCCCAGAATGAGCAAGATAATCGCAATATAGCGAAACATGCGTTATGTCCTATCTTCGAGCCTAGCAATGTACATGAAGCAAAAGAAATGACTAAGTATGCTTTTGATTTTTCAGAAAGGTTGAAGACCGTCGTCATGTTGAGATCCACAACACGTTTAAGTCATTCCCGTGGGGATGTTACGCTTGGGGCCATTAGGTTTCATGAAACGAAAGGAAAATTTGATCATGATAAAGAACGTTGGACCTTTCTCCCCGTCAATGCGCGAATCTATAGGAAAATTATGCTTGAACGTTTTAAAAAGATCGAGGAAGAGGTTAATAATGTTCCATTTAATAAAGTTCAACTGAATAAAAATTCAAAAGTTGGCATAATCGCTCCTGGCTTACCCTTTGCATATGTAATAGATTATTTGAAAGAAAATCAGTTAGAAAATGAGATTTCCTATTTAAAATTAGCCACGTCATTTCCACCACCTCGTAAATTAATTGTGAACTTCATAAAAAATCTTGACCATGTCCTAGTAGTAGAAGAATTAGAGCCTTTCATCGAGGAATATTTACATATTTTCGCAAAGGAAGTTAATCCAGACCTTAGAATAATCGGAAAAGAACTGCTACCGAGGAATGGGGAATTGACTCCCCATCTTGTCGAAATAGCAATGAATACCTTTCTTAATAGAAAAGCGCCCAATCATCCAGCCGAAGGTAGAAATGGGATTCAATCACCCCCACGCCCACCCGTTCTTTGCGCTGGGTGTCCGCATCGCGCATGTTTTTATGCATTAAAAGGGGCAGAAAAGAAGTTTGGAGCCAAATTTATTTATAGTTCAGATATTGGTTGCTATACACTTGGGTTTTACCCTCCCTTAGAAACTATTGAAGCATGTCTCTGTATGGGCGCTTCAATTGGAATGGCTCATGGTCTATCTAAATCCGGAGAAGAGAGCCCAATCTTTGCTATACTAGGCGATAGTACATTTTTCCACTCTGGAATTCCTGCGCTTGCTAACCTGGTTTATAACAAAAGTACAGTTAATGTACTAGTGCTTGATAATTTGTCAACTGCTATGACAGGCTTTCAACCTCACCCAGGGACAGGTATTCTTATTACAGGTGAACAAGGGAAACGGATTTTAATTGAAGACGTAGCTAAAGGTTTAGGTGTTAAATTCATCCGTGTTTTTGATCCCTATGATTTAAAAAGCACAATTGATGTTCTAATAGAAGCAATTAATTATACTGATGGCCCCACTCTGTTAATTTCACGCCAGAACTGTTCAATCCTAGACGTGCGAGTCAAAAAGAAGAAAGGAGATAAAATCGATTGTTATATGGTAGATACCACAAAATGTAATAATTGCCGAATTTGTACATCGACTTTTGGATGTCCTGCTTTTTTCATTGATGAAGAAACGAACGAAATTAGTATAATGCGGGATTTATGCTCTGGATGTGGTGTTTGTGATCAAATCTGTCCAGAAAATGCTATTCAACGCATTGATTAAAAACTGATTAATTCAAATTCTGTCTTTTATTAGGTTCAGACCCGCCTCTAGCGCCTTTAGATTCCTTTCCACAAGTTTTTGCTTCAAATTTTTTTTAATAGAATCCATAATTATCTCTAATTTCAGGGGTACATCTTCAAATCCCAATAAGGCTCCTATCAACACAACATTTGTCATCCGAATATCCCCTAATTCTGTTGCAATTGATGATGCAGGCAGAATAAATCCATTTGATGAAGTTGTCTTAATCTCATTCTCTATCTCAGAATAAGCAGGATAACTTAGATCTTGTACTAATCGTAGGGCATGTTGATTGCAGATTTGAGTGCATAGGGTACATCCCGTGCATCCTGAGAGGATTTCACAGTGTCCGTTAATAACTCGCGATGCTGGTGATGTTATTACAGCGGAAGATTTTGGATCTTGATAATAGGTGTTTACAAGGCAATTTATTCTGCAATTCCCACAACCAAAACATACTTCGGGATCAACAGCCATGTGTTGTCCTTGAAATAGTACGGGCGGAATGATACTATCATTATTCACAAGTAAAATTCCCTCTGGCTTCAAATAATTTAAATACCGAACAGCTTCAACAAGCTCAAGAGACAACATTACATCTGCGTTATTAATTTTGACCAATGGACTTTCAATTTCTTTACCAAATCTCAAATGAACTATTACTGTACCCCCTCTTTGAGCCATTCCATGAGTTTCTGCGGTTCTAACTTTATTATTCTGGTCCATTTTTAGAGCTGCCCAACCAAGAATCGTTGAGGCACTAATTACCCCTTGACCACCAGTGCCCACTAAGATAATATTGAATTCTTTTTTCATTTACTCATCTTTACAAAAGTAAGAAATTAAACTTTTAGGCAGCTTCTTTTTTCCTTTTTAGGTAAGCTACACCTCTGAAAACTGCAACTAGTTCCTCTTTTTCATTCTTAATGTTTATTTCAGTAATGCTTGTTTTTCTAGTACTAGCAATAACTTCAGCATCAGCTACGAGCCTTTCGCCCACTTCAACCTTCTTGATGTGATTGAGATTTGTGCTTAAGGCTACTGCAATTTCAATATCTGCAGATGCATTACATGCTAATTGGAAAGCTGAATCGGCTAGACTATAGATAGCACCCCCATGCCCCGCATTAAAGAAATTCATAAACTTATTCTCGAACTTTAAGCTGACTTTTGCTTTCCCCTCTCTTATATCAAGAACTTGGATACCCATAAATTCAAAGTAATTATCTCTTTGGGCATACTCCTTTAATTTCTTTGGATCCACTCTAATCAAACCTTAATAAGCACTTCTACTCTTTATCTCCTTTTTGCTTGGCTTTCCAGCGTTTTAACGCCCGTTTTTCAAGGAATTCTGAGTAGAGTTTCCATTTATCAGGAACTCCAGGTTGCGTTTTTGCTATTTGGAACTGACATGTTTTGGCTCCTGCAGGAATTGTGCTTACAAATTCGACATTATAATTACTTATTATTACTAAAATCCATTTTTTAATTATATAAAATCTATTAAAAACATATTATAAAGATTAAGAAGAATAAAGAAAGGAGAAGGTAAAAAAGATGAGGATTGCGGCAAGTCAAATGATGGCAGATGAGTCGGCAAACCTCAAGATGGCTGAGCGTCTTGCCACCCAGGCCTTTACTGAAGGGGCTGAGTGGGTGATTTTACCAGAGTTCTTCACGTCTGCAATGGGTTTCCATCCGAAGATACTTGAAGTCGCCCAGCCTCTTGATGGCAAACCTATGCAATTGCTTAAAGTCCTGGCAGTCAAGCACAAGGGCGTTATTGGCGGCTCGTTTATAGCCCTTCGGGGGTCTGATAGCTATAATACATTTGTCCTGGCTTTCCCCGATGGGACTACCTATTTTCACGAAAATATCGATATAAAAAAAATAAGTTTTTTTTCTCTCAACAAATAATTAATCCTCTTATTTAGAAAAGTTATAGAGAGAATAAGAATTTTAATGGATCTAAGTGAAGAAGATGAAGTTAATTCAGTTTAAAACGGAAACTCCATTCGGAGATAGATCAAGGAATGGATTATTAATAAATGATAGGATTCTTGATTTATGTTTTGCGTATGTTACATATCTAAGTCAAGAAACAAAAGAAACAAAACCATATGAAATTGCGAACGTCCGTATTTCTGATAATATGTTATTGTTTTTAGATGGAGGAGAACTTTCATTTCAAGCCGCTCGCGAAACTGAAAATTATTTTAAAAATATTCTTAAAAGTGAAGAACAAATAGAGGGGCCTAAAAAAGAACAACTAATCTATGGCCAAGAAGATGCAAAAATAATAGAACCGCTTACTTACCCACGTTATATAGTGGATTTTATGACTTTTGAGACTCATTATAAACAAAGTTTAGCTAAATTAACCGATTATGGGCTATGGAAGCGCTATCCTATTGGCTATAAAAAAAATCCAAGTAGTATTATTGGTCCAACAGATCCAATCATTTTTCCATCAGGGATTACTAAATGGTTAGATTTTGAGGTGGAATTCGGTTGGGTTATCGGTAAGAGAGGGAAGGATATAGAGGAAGCAGATGCTGGTGAATATATTGCAGGTTTTACGATTTTAAATGATATTTCAGCGCGGGATATTGAGATTCCTGAGGTATTACTTCGATTAGGCCCATTTAAGAGTAAAGATTTTGATACAGCTGGACCTTTAGGCCCTTGTATTGTTACTCCTGATGAGATTGGAGAACCTCATAATTTAAAAATGGAACTTAGAGTTAATGGACAGATTATGCAACAAGGAAATACGAAGGATATGAAGTGGTCTGTTTATCAATTGGTAGCTTATACTTCTAAAGATCAAACTTTACTACCAGGAACTCTTTTATGTTCGGGTAATCCAGGAAGATTACATGAAAAATCGATCCAACGGAAGGCGCGATTACGTGTTGGTGATGTAGTTGAAGCTGAGATTGAAAAGATCGGAATTTTGAAGAACGTGATTACAGCTAAAGATTAGATTTTTGGTTGAAAGTTATGAAAAAAAGAGTATTTCTTGGATTAGATCGAGGAGTTTGGAATTAAAATTTAGAAGAAATTTGTAAAAAATGTGTAAAGATAGGATTAGATTGTATTTAGAAATGAAATTTCATAAATTTTTTATCTCACGAATTATTTCTTTCAAAAAGGGAATGAGGAATTCTTGTGGAATAGAAGCGCCACACGCATATTTATGCCCTCCTCCGAAGCCATGATATTTCTTGGAGAGTGCAGTAACTAAAGTATTTAGGGCGACTTTAGATCGAAAACTAATCCGGATTTTATCATTCTTTGCCTTAACCTTACGACGAAAAATGAAATTAAGAAAATTTTGCCAGTAATTATAAAATCGGTTCTTGAAATCTGGAGGACCATCCCCAATAGCAATCGCGAATTTAATATTATCTTGATCTATTAGATAACTTGCAGCAAAGCCTATATATTTTCGAAAAATATGGATAATGCTGATTGATTCGACAGATTCCTGAAGGAAATTAACTCTAGATTTTAGTTTTTCAATAAAAAACCGTTTCTTTGCGGCACGGTAATAGAGTTTTTTAGTAAATCCAACACCATCTTTATCTTTTTCTTCAAATATACTATAAAGGAAATCTCTACCATTAGTAATTCCAGCAAGAAGACAGGCATAGACATCAAAAATTTCTTCACGTCGAAAGGAACTGATAACTTTTTGCACAAAAGGCGTAATAATTCTATCTCCGATAGCCCCAATGCATAATAAAAATTCTGCTTTCCTTTTATCTTTAATTGCATCTATGAAATAATGAAAAACCAATTCACTACAACTCATAGATGTGTCTCGTATGACCTCAATACCTTCTGATTTCAATTCCGCATCATAATAATCAGTAAGCGGATGATGATCTAAAATGGTTATATCATATCCTTTGTTTCGAAGCATAATTAAGTTTTGGATATATGTATCACTATCATCGGCGTTTATATCAAGAAGATATAGCTTCTGAGGGGATTCGTTATTTAGAATTCTTTTTAAAAGGATATTAATATATCTGACTGTAGAATATCGTAAATCATCTAGATTATCTTCATTTACTAAAAGAAGAATTCCTGCTGACGCAAAACCGTCTGCATCATTATGACATATAATCAAATATGCTCTATCCCTAGTTTTCCTAATTGGAAATTATTTTAATCTGAAAATTTTAAGAAGTTGCTTTTCTATTACAGTGATCATTGATTTATTTTCGCCCTCAATCTTAGCTTCTACCCAACGAGAAGTTCCTTCACTGAAAATACACGTTATTTTTAGTTTTGAATTACCAATTGTACCTTCTAGTTGAATACTTTCGAGAGGGGTCTTTTTACATCGAACCATCTTATTTGGCGGAATATTAAAGGCATTGTATTTCGTTGTAAAAGGTCCATTATGTTTCTTACGTGGCCTACAATT
Organism: Candidatus Helarchaeota archaeon; assembly: GCA_013375405.1. The sequence continues at coordinate 7,777 of JABXJU010000026.1, read as the reverse complement.
AATTTCAACTTGGACCGAACTCCAGTTAAAGGAAGCAAATGTCTTAAGAAATTTTGCTGATTTCATTCTCCGCGTATTCGATGAAGGTAACGCAATAATTGACTCAAACATCAAAGTGCCTCTTTGAAAGGGCATTTCAAATTGTTAGAACTTTTCTTTTAATATCTTCTAAGTGATAGAAATTTAAAAATTTTCTATAACACATTTGATAAAAATAAGTTTTTAAAACAACTTTCTATTGTTTTTTAAATCACAAATCAAGTAATTTTTAAATAATTACTATAAGACTTATAGATAAATATAAAAAAACACTAAGAAACTGGATGTGAGTACATTTGGGAAAATTAGCTAGAGAAGTTGCACTTGTAGCAGTAGGCATGTGCAAATTTGGGAATTATAGTAAATACGGAAAGCCCGAGAATATAAAAACTTCTCGCGATTTATGGATGGAAGCTTACGTTGACTTAGTTGAACATATGGAAAAAACGGTTAATGTACAAGAAGAAGCTGAAGCTCTCTTTTTAGGGAACTTTTCCTCGGATTTATTTGAACAACAAGGGCATCTTGCGCCCTTGATGGCAGAACTGATTGGATTGAATCCTAAGCCTGCATTACGAGTCGAGGATGCTTGCGTTTCTGGTGGAGTAGCTTTTCGATTGGGTGTATTAGCGGTGGCTAGTGGATTTTATGATACAGTAATTTCTGGAGGCGTGGAAAAAATGACCGATTTGACAACCGCGGGTGTAACCGATACATTAGCGGCTGCAGCAGATGCCGCGTATGAATATCCTTATGGAGCAACCTTTCCTGGCTTATATGCGAATATTGCAACAGCACATATGGCAAAGTACGGGACAACGATAAGACAACTTCGGTTGGTTGGAATTAAAAATCATAATAATGGAAAATTGAATCCTAGAGCACAAATGCCAATGTCACTAGAAGATATAATGAATAAAAATATTAAGAAAGGAAGAGGTAATTGGAAAGATATTTGGGAATATCTTGAGGACCCAAAAGCAAACCCTTGGATATCATATCCACTACGATTGAACGATTGCTCGCTAGTTACGGATGGTGCAGCTATGTCGATACTAACAACAAAAGAAAATGCTAAAAAATACACTGATACCCCTATTTGGGTTATTGGATCTGGGCAAGGTAGTGATACACTTGCATTACATGATCGCCCGGATAGGTCACATTTACGCGCAGCACAGGCTGGTGCAAGAGAAGCCTTTAAAATGGCGAATTTAGAACCGAAGGATATTCAATTTGCAGAAGTTCATGACTGTTTCACTATTGCAGAATTAGTAGCTATGGAGGACGTTGGATTCTTTAAACAAGGTGAAGCGGGAAAAGCAGTAGAAGAAGGATTAACTGAATTAAATGCACAATTACCCATCAATACAAGCGGAGGACTAAAATCGAAGGGACATCCTATAGGAGCTAGTGGCATAGGACAAATTGTTGAGGTTTTCAAACAAATGCGAGGCGAAGCTGAAGGTAAACGACAATTGAAAGAGATCCCTGAACGTGGTTTATGTCACAATGTGGGTGGCAGTGGTGGTTCATGTACAATTCATATCTTTAAGAGGTAAGGTGGAGGAATAATTATGTCTGAAAAACCATTTACAGTTCAAAGTTATGTAGATTTCCTAAATCAGAAGAAATTGATGGGCTCAAAATGTAAAGATTGTGGGAATGTTGATCTCCCGCCCCGAATAATTTGTTCTAAGTGCTTTAAATCTAATCTTGAATGGGTAGAGGTAGAAGGAAAGGGAAAATTGGCATCGTTTACGACCATCCACATAGGTTCTTCATTCATGAATGCGAAAGGATATTCTCCGAAGAACCCCTATTGTTTTGGTACTGTAGATTTAGATTCAGGAGTTGCTCTCGCAGTGCATATTAAGGGCGTTAATGAATCGGACCCTGAGTCAATAAAAATTGGAATGCGACTCAAAGTGGCTTACGAAGACGGAACAGAACTTTTCACCGATCGCAGAGGAAATCAAGAAGAACGACCAAAAGTGTTCCTAAGTTTTGTGCCTGAATAGACTTTTTTACCTTTCTTTAAATCATCTTTTTTTTAATTGATATAAAATTTTTATTCATTGGTTTTATTTTTAATTAAGAGCATCAAAAGAAATTTGAATATTGCTTTAATGCATGGTTGGATTAAATTTGGGTAGTAAAGAAATTGAGAGGAAAATTAAAGAATGGAGCACTGACGAAGGCATCTTTAAAATTAAAAGACCCAGTGATGCAAAGACTGACTTTATAATTGAATTAATGTATCCCTTCAATCATCCACGTCCTATGGGTTTTGTAGTATTAGTCCCAAAAGAACGGGATTTTCTTAGAATACTTTGTGGAACGAAAATTTCACCACCACATCTACAATGTCTTAAAAAGTCTGAGATACGGCAAAAATTTTTACAAACTTTCACGAAAAATATGCTCTTTATACAAGTAATTCATTCAATTAAACATGAAAAAAACGTGCCAATCTTTTGGGAACTCTCGGATCAGATTTATTTTGATGGCTTAACGAAGAATGAATTTTTCAAATCTATTAGAAAAATCTATTTCGCAACTATTTCAGCGATCTTACTTTTGAATGAACTTTGTGCTAGTGGAGAAATTAGTAAGACGGCACCTGGGATGGAACATATTCCCTTTTATGGTTAGGTTTCATATGGGATCAAAGTGAAATTAAGAGCACACCTTTTTGATTTAAACCAATCTTTATGTTGTGGTCAGGTATTTAGATGGGAGCCTGGAAATGATCAATGGTGGTTCGGGGTCATCTACGATCATGTGGTAAAGATTCGGCAAGATGATGGTGAATTAGAATTTTTTGTATCTCCTGAGATAGAGGATCCAAAGGAAATAATTTCCTTATATTTTCGCCTTGATGATGATTTAGAATCTATCTACAAGCGTATAACTAAAGACTCATATATTGAAGAGGCAATAGAAAATGCACGCGGGCTTAGACTAATTCGCCAAGATCCATGGGAATGTATGATTTCGTTTATAATTTCACAGAACACCCAAATTCCAAAAATAAAGCGAAGTATAGAAACAATTGCACAAAGGTATGGAACGAAATTAAATTGGGATGGAAAGGATTTTTACACCTTTCCGACACCCGAACAACTATCCAGCGCAAAAATATATGAGTTAAAAGAGGGATTTGATAAAGGGGGGTGTGCACTGGGTTATCGGGCAAAATATGTGCTGAGCTCTGCTCTGTTACTTAAAAATAATTCACTCGGTTTATCTCTAGAGGAATTTAGAGAGATGCCCTATGACCATGCGCATAAAATATTACAGGAATCCTTTTGTGGGATAGGTCCCAAAGTAGCAGATTGCATTATGCTCTTTTCGATGGATAAGTTAGAAGCCTGTCCACTTGATACATGGATTCGAAAAATTATTTTAAATCTATATTTTAAGAATAAAAAGGTGAATGATAGAAAAATTAGAGAGTTTTGTTCAGAATATTTTGGGGAATTTGCTGGATATGCACAAGAATACCTCTTTTGTAATCGTTTAAAACTTTGTCAGTACTTTTAAAAAGTTAAGGTAAGAATTATGAAAGTAATAAATGAGAATTTGAATAATTCTTCAAATAGGATTATTATGGCTGAAAAACCATGTCAGAACCCAAAATATACCATGTTATTAAAGGAAAATTAGTAGAAATTAAATCAGCGATTTTTGCAAATGGAGATTCTTATGTAGTCGAGGATCCGAATAGAAAAATATTATGGATATGGATTGGAAGTAAATCGACTGTTGATGAAAAATTTGCAGCAGCAGAAATTACACAAAGTGAGCTAATAAAAGAACATAGAGAATTTGAGATCAAATCAATTGAAGAAGGAAATGAGCCAAATGAATTTTTGGATCTTTTTGGGGAATCCATTAAATTCGTTGAAGGTGATGTTCATTCACTCTTAAAACACCGCGAGAATAAATAAATATTCAATAAATTCGGTGAAGATAAAAAATTTTTCATTTTAAGTATTAATACTTTTATTTTAATTAAAAGAGAAATAAATTTTGTTGAAGTGAAAATGTGACCAGCATTATTAAGGGGAAGGTCTGGAAATTTGGAGATAATATCGATACGGATGTTATCATCCCAGGAAGATATTTGACTATACGCGATCCAGAACAAATGGCATCACACACGTTTGAACCCATACGCCCAGATTTTACAGAGAAAGTTTCGAAAGGAGATATTATTGTAGGTGGATCAAATTTTGGAAGTGGAAGTAGCCGAGAAGAAGCCCCATTTGTATTGAAAATTCTTGGAATAGCCGTTGTTATAGCTGATTCTTTTGCTCGAATATTTTATCGAAATGCAATTAATTTGGGTATTCCGCTTCTGGAATTAAAACAAGCTTCAGATTATTTTGCTGAGGGCGATGTTGTAGAAATTCATTTTGAGGAGGGTATTATTAAAAATTTAACACAAAGTAAAGAATATCAAGGTACCAAACTGCCACCCTTTTTAATGAGGATAATTGCTGCAGGTGGTGTGATCCCTGCCGTAAAGCAACGTATAAAACAGTCAGGGAGTCCTTAAAATCTAAAAGGAGTAATTCATAATGCCAACAATAGCTGAAAAGATCTTTGCGGCCCATGCAGAAGGATCGAAAGTTGAAGCAGGACAGATTGTAAATGCAGATGTCGATATAATAATGATGCATGAAATGCTTGGCATGCGTGTGGCAGATACATATGAAGAATTAAATCTCGAAAAAATTGCTTATCCAGACCGAGTTGTGGTACTCCTAGATCATTGGACTCCTGCGAATAGTATAGATGTTGCTATTGTCCATAAAAGCACTCGAGAATTCGTGAAAAAGTATGGTATCAAAAATTGGTTAGGTATGACGGAAGGAATCTGTCATCAAGTTATTCCAGAGAAGGGATTTGTCTGGCCAGGAGCGTTAATTGTTGGAACAGATAGTCATACCTGTACCTACGGTGCATTTGGTGCATTCTCTACAGGAATTGGATCAACTGATGCCGCAGTTCTTCTAGCAGAAGGAAAATTATGGTTTAAAGTACCTGAATCTTTTAAAATCACTTTACAAGGGGAAGTACCACCTTTTATCGCTGGGAAAGATATAATTTTAAAACTCATAACAAAAATTGGGACGGCTGGAGCTACATATCAAAGTGTAGAATTTCATGGAGAGGCTGTTAAGGCACTCAGCGTTGATAGCCGGATGACTATATGCAATATGGCAATAGAAATGGGGGGTAAAGCAGGAATTATTGAACCAGATCAGAAAACGTTACAATGGTTAAAAGGCCGTATTACGCAGGATTTCAATGTTATAAAAGCAGATTTAGATGCAAATTATAGTTCTGAATTAAAACTGGATGTAAATGAATTAGATCCACAAGTTGCTAAACCCCATAGTCCCGGGAATGCAGTCTCTGTGGGAGATGTTCAAGGAATAAAATTTGATCAAGGATTTATTGGTACCTGTACTAACGGACGTTTAGAAGATCTCAGGATTGCCGCCAAAATTCTAAAAAACAAAAAGATCAATAAAAATGTGCGGTTAATTATAACCCCTGCTTCTAAAGAAATATATTTACAAGCTTTAAAGGATGGACTTATCAATACCTTTATAGATGCAGGAGCATTAGTAACCCATCCTACTTGTGGAGTTTGCCTCGGTATTTTTGGTACGTTGGCGCCAGGAGAAATTAGCCTGTCTGCATCCAACCGCAATTTCATTGGACGTCAGGGGAGTCGAGATGCTAAAATTTATCTCGCAGCTCCTGCCACCGTTGCAGCTAGTGCTTTAAAGGGAGTAATTACCGATCCGCGAGAATTCATTCAATAATTTCGATTTTTCCTATCCCGCTGCTGGAACTAGAGTGGTATATCTAAAAGGTTATAATCATTTTTATAAGCATTTATATTCACAGTAATCAATAAAAAAATTCTGAGGATGAAAAGATGACACAAAAAACTTCTGCATCCATATTATATTTAAATACAATTTATGATATAAACGAGAAATTCCGAATTATGTTCGTTCCAGATTTAGCTGATGAAAGAAAAAAACAGGAAGTTATACAAAAGACAAAATCTTTCTACCAGGTCTTGCAGGACGAAATTGCGGCGATTTATCACTTTTATGAGGAAGTACGATCGGATACACAGCAAAGAGCCGTAAGTGTTACTGAAATAATCCAACAATCAGATATTACTATCAAAGATATTCCTGGAGATACCAACCTTGAAAAGGTAGAGACAGTAGGAAAGAAAATCTATCAAAGTCTCTTTCCGGATCAGGTAAAAGAGTATATAAAAGAGAACCCCATCGATACAATCGTGTTACTCTCCACAAACTTTTTAATTCCTTTTGAATTGATGCATGATGGGGAATCCTTTCTTGCCACAAAGTATGATATTTATCGAAGCCCCATTTTAGAAGATGTTGCATCGATATTAGTCTCTGAGAAGGCGCAGAATCAAGCTGGGCATCTCGCGATTGTAACAAATCCAACCGGTAATCTTCCAGCAGCTGAACGAGAAACCGCACAAATTACTGACTTTTTCGAAGCGAAAAAAGATCTTGATCTCCAAATCAATCTTTATTCACAAAAAGGAGCGACATATCGGGCTTTGTCGAAGATTTTCTCTTCACCACGACTCGATATATTTCATTATTGCGGACATTCAGGAGTAACCCGCGATGATATCTATTTTCATCTCCCTGATGACCCATACTCTGTGATTGATCTCTATTTACAGTATCCAGCGCTTTTCTTTTTGAATATGTGTGAATCAGATATAAAAGTGAGCCAAAAAGTTGCCTTTGAGGAATCGAAAACCTTGAATTTTCCAATGGCAATTATGAAGCGAGGTGCGAAGGCGTGCCTTGCAACCTTATGGCCCATTGTAGATGCAAGTGCGGCTCAATTCGCGACAACATTTTATAAACAATTGCTTAAAGGGGAACCCTTTGGGACCGCAATTCGGAAAGCCAAAGAACACCTTGCCAATGTTTCCGATCCAAACGACATTACTTGGTTAAGCTTTATTCTCTATGGCCGCCCAGGTTTCAGTACCGTTACCATCCCAAAGAAAAAAGCCCCCCCAGAAGCCGAAGAACCAGCAGCTCCCGCACTCCCGAAAGGAATTTCAGTGTTCCTGAGTTATGCACGACAGGATTCAACAACATTTCGTGTAAAGGATATTGCCCGACAGTTAGAGTTTGATCCGAGAATTGATAAAGTCTTTTACCATGAACGCGATTTCATTGGTAATATTGCAGCCTATATGAACGAAAAAATTACTCAATCTGACGTAGTTGTAGTCTTTTGCAGCAAAAACTCCCAGAGATCTCGAAATGTTCAGGAAGAAGTCAGGGCTGCTACACTCCAACGGAAAAATATTATACCTGTTTATATAGACAAACAAGACGTTCCAATAATGATTAGGGGCAGATTGGGGGTCAAATTTAATCCTAAAAATAGTATGGCTTCAATTATGCAAATAAAATCTAAAATATCTATAACCCCACGGAAAAGGACTTAAAAATTTCTCTCCAATATCTCCTTCTTTTTGAGAAATTTCCAAAAAAAGTTTTTTCAAAAAAAAAGTTACATTTTTTCTCAGAAAAAGGAGAGATAAAACAACAATATATTTTGGGTTATTTATGGAAAAAACTGACTATGATGTTGTAATTATTGGATCTGGCATGTCAGGGTTGACATGTGGAGCAATTCT
>JABXJU010000445.1 GCA_013375405.1 Candidatus Helarchaeota archaeon | reverse complement strand
GCCCCGAATTTGATTAAAGTTTTTTGTAAAGAAAAAATAAGTTTCTTGGCAATAGGCATGCTTACAAGTTAAAACATGGGTCTCTGTTCCTTTGGGTATTGTAAAGATTTCTCCCGGCACAAGTTCCAAAGAGGACTTTTCTACTGGAGAAGGATACTCAACCAAAACTAAGTCTTTTCCGACGAGAAGTTTCAACAAAAAGGGAACGCCATAAATGTTTGCTCTGTCTCCGCTATGCCTGAAGGTCAGAAAAAATCTATAAAAGTCCAGAAGATAAATTCCCTTTTTTAACCTTATAGGCGAATTTTCAGGTTCATTGAACTGAATATGTATCTCATAATATTCGGGGAAGTCCAAAACTTGAAGGACATTCCCCAGGACTTTGTGTTCCTGTTGATTTGCGTCTACTCCATTATTGTATAGGTCTATTTCTCTACATCGATAAGTGATCGGCTTCTTATTTTTAAGTCTCTCTATCGTCTTTAAAAATATAGGATCTTCAATTCTCATTTGACCTTAAAGTCTATCCCTATCACAAGTTCCATCTCGCCATCAGCATAAACATTGTTTGAGACAAAAATCTTGTGGATAGTGGTTTCAATAGATCTGCCTTCAACAAGTGTAATCTGGGGATTCTCAACCTGGTTTATTCTAACCTTCGCCCACTTATCTGTGTCAGTAGGTAATACGTTCACGCTTAAACAATTCCCCATTCCCCGATAACATTTGTCGGTGTGTTCAACTGTCAGGTTTACAGTTATGACTTTATATTGCTCAATTTGTGGATTCTTTTTCAGATACTCTACGTCTTTAAGGTGTCTATCAATTAACCTCTTGTTCATTTTATCAACCTCAAAATGAGAATGAACCCGCCTATTCCCAGGATAACGGGCAACCAGTCCTTCGCCTCAAATTTTAAAGCGACCTTCTCCACTTCTACCTGGGGCTTTAAATATTTGTCTATAAGTTCCTGTGCCTGTTTTAATCTTTGTTCCGGTTTGGTAAATGTAACCGGCACGCCTCCGATAGGAACATAATAAACCTCTGCCATTTCTATCACCTTGAAATGAGAATTATCCCGACGACAATTCCGCCAATA
>JABXJU010000444.1 GCA_013375405.1 Candidatus Helarchaeota archaeon | reverse complement strand
CTATCTGAATCGAATGGATCAGTCGCATGCATATTAATTTCATCACCATCATTAAGTCCGTCGCCTTCGGTGTCCGGATTGGTCGCGTTGGTGAAATAGGTAAGAATTTCTGCCCCATCGGTGAGCCCGTCGCCATCCGTGTCCGGATTATTTGGATCCGTGCCGTTTAAAAATTCATCATAGTTCGTGAGCCCATCCAAGTCAAAATCAGCTAAACCATCTATGGGATTCCAAGGATTTAAGGAATTATCTACCTCCATTTTATTCGTAAACCCATCACTATCAAAATCTCCGCTCGTATTGACGAGGTTCTCAACCCAAGTATTCCCCCCCGCGTCAAGGGTTTGATTCGCAGGCATTCCATCCTTGTTTTGCCAGATAATATTGCGATAAAAATAGTTGCCATTGCAAGAAGCAGTTGCCAGCGCACCATAATTGCCATTAGATGTCACTTTATTGTTAATGAAATTATTATTATCGCAATTAGCTTCTAAATAAATTCCATAAATGGTATTGTTATGGACGGTGTTGCCGGTCAGCTTGTTATTACATACATCATTTAAACAAATTCCGTGCCAAATATTATCATTGGCGGTATTGTTGATTAGCGTGTTATTATCGCAAAAAAAATCTATATAAATTCCATTTCTACTATTATTGTTGGCCGTGTTGTTGGTCAGCGTGGCATTAGCCCCACCATTTAAACAAATTCCGTGCCAAATATTATTATTCGCGGTGTTGTTGGTCAGCGTGGTATAATCACCACATCCTAATAAACAAATTCCATCATCATCATTGTGATTAGCAGTGTTGCCGGTTACCGTGTTATTATCGCATAAAGCCCCTAACCAAATTCCATGAATATCATTGTAATTGGCGGTGTTGCCGGTCAGCGTGTTATTATCGCAATCCCAAAATAAAGTAATTCCTTGATAACCATTGTCATTGGCGATGTTGTTGGTCAGCGTGTTATTATGACATACGTCATATAAATAAATTCCCTGCTGAGCATTGTTGTTGGCGGTGTTGCCGGTCAGCGTGGTATTAATACAATGAGTCAAATAAATTCCATACTCATTGTCATTGGCGGTGGTGCCGGTCAGCA
>JABXJU010000196.1 GCA_013375405.1 Candidatus Helarchaeota archaeon | reverse complement strand
ATTGGTCGGAACGTTAGCCAGAATATTAAAACTAGAAAATGCGAGATATGGCTGTGCAACAATGTGTGTTGGTGGTGGACAAGGAGCAACTGTAATATTAGAAAATGAAGAAGCAAAATAGCATCCTTTAGAAGCTAGTAGGATTCTAATTATTATCGAATGTGAAATATAAAATCTTTTTTCCTTTTTTTTTTATATCCAATGTTAGGGGACTCACCTTTTGACGACGAAATAATATTATTTGTTTTTAAAGATGAAAAATAAATAAAAAAAGGTTGCCGCTTTTTATATAAATACTTATTTTATAAATAAATAAGCAAAATAAATAAATAAAATTTCCTGAAATGAGGTAATTTGTATGACAGAAACTGAAGAAGAAAAAGAGAGAAACAGGTGGAAAAATTTATTCAAAAAACATTGGAAAATGGCTGCCCTCTTTGTTGCAGGGGCAGTAATTGCCGGCATCGGTCTGGTTCTAGTATTTCTATGGTTTGTGAATAGGGCGCAAGTTTTGGCTATAGTCCCTTCAGACTTGGCTAGTTGGAGTATGGCACATATTCTCAGCTTTTTCTTTAGAATGATTGGCTGGGAACTATTGATAGTTGGTCTTCCCACTGGAGCAGCTGCTATTGTCGTTATTGGGGTATGGTGGAGCAAGCTCTCAGAAGAGGAAAAAGAGGAATTAAAAAGAGACCCGAAAAAAAAGCGAAAAAAGATAACTGGTGGAAGAAGTGGCGGTGGATTTTCTTTCCTGACGTTTATAATATTTTGCATTATAGTGTCTGTTAATGGGGCATGGGAGACAGCCATTGCATCTTGGGCATTCAATACTCTAGTCTCTTATTGGTTACAGGCATTTCTGTGGACTCTGCTCCCCATTGGAATTCTTTTGGCATTAGGCCTGGTTTACTTAATTTACACTCTGCGAAATGAATCATAGGAAGAATCCTAAAAATCTCCTTTTTTTTTTATTTTCAGATTATTCTAGTTTTAAATAATGAATGATTAATAACAAACTAGATTGAATGATATGGGTGAAATTAATGGGCAAAAAAAAGAATAAAGCTAAAATGCAGTCTAAAAAAAAGGGAAAAATCCCTGCAGGACGGGTACGGGCATCACATATACTTATAGATAAATTGAGTTTAGCACAAGAAATAAAGGATGAATTGGATCATGGGGCTGATTTCCGTAAATTAGCCATCGAAAACTCGACATGTCCTTCTAAAAAGCGAGGGGGAGACTTACGCATTTTTGGACGTGGAGAAATGGTCCCCGAATTTGAAAGAGCAGTATATAAAATGAAGGTTGGGGAAATTTCGGACCCAATTAAGACAAAATTCGGTTATCACATAATAAAACGCACAGGATAATAATCTAAAATTTCGAATTTCGAAATTTTAGATCCTTCACTTTGAATAAATGGGGGATTGAAACAAGAATTAAGGCAGTTTCAATAAAATTCGCCCCCAACAAGGATAGAGTTCGGAGTGAAAATGATTATCTTCCACTACAAACTCCCGTGGACCCCCTTGATCAATAAGTTCAATAAATTTTGAACCGTTGAGGTTTTGGTTCCATAAAGGGATTCTCTTGGATAAAGGTTGCTGAAGGTTATTAATAATTACTAAAACTGTTTGAGCGGAGGAACGACGAATAAAAGCTAGGATATTTGCTTCTACATAAACCGGAGTTAGATTACCATAGATTAAAGCATGGTTATTTTTTCTGATCTCAATCAATTTTTGAACATGTTTATAAATGGCTTCGCTATTTGGAGGCCATGGGGCGCCTACCTTTGGCATGGGTTTGCGAAGATCATCATCGGAATCCTTCTGTTTTTCACCATACATTCCGATTTCATCCCCATAATAAATTATTGGTATTCCATTGGTCGTAAGCAGAAAAATGAAAACTGGAAATAAATAACGGTCATCGGCTAGTATGGAACGAATACGGGTAGTATCGTGATTGCTTAAAAAATTTAATAAAGCAGTATTCTTAAATAGCCCCCATTCTGAGTGAAAGGATCTTTCAAGCACCGCTTTTAGCTCGTGCATGTTGTTAGAATTGAAGGCACTCCATATGGACTTGTAAACTTGATATCCCGTGCCGGCATCTAGAAGTTCAGGTCCGATCCATTTGGTATATGGCCCGTGAATCATTTCTCCGACGAGAAAACAATCAGGTTTAATTGATTTACACACAATTCGAAATTCGCGCCAGAATCCTGAAGGTATTTTATAAGCGACATCCAGTCGCCAACCGTCTATATCAACTTCTTTTAACCAATATGAGACTACTGAAAAGATGTAATCTCTAACATCTTTCTCATTTAGATTTAATTTTACTAATTCATAATGCCCTTCCCAATTTTTATAATTAAATCCATCGCTATAAGGACTATTTTTTGAAAAATCAATGAAATGCCAATGCTTTCGCCAAGACTGTTCTTTATATTGTTGAATATCTTTGAAGGAATCGAATTCACGACTAACATGATTAAAAACACCGTCGAGGATGACCTTGATGCCCAGATCGTGGAGTTCGGACACAATCTCTTTGAATAATTCATTTGTGCCCAACCGGTGGTCGATTTTCATGTAATCTATAGTATCGTAACCATGGGAGACTGATTCAAACAAAGGTCCAAATTGAATTACATCAATACCCAATTTTTTGAAATATTCATAATACTCACGGATGTTCGCAAGCCTATTCACGGTAGCAGTCTCATCAGTGTTATGTTTCGGAGCATCGAGAAACCCTAATGGATAGATATGATAAAAAATCCCCCGCTTTGCCCAATCGGGTATATAATTAATGTGTTCCATCAAGATCACGAGGTAAATTCAGTTCTCCTGAGTATTATTGGTTTCGAGAATAGTATTACATTTATAGCAAAATTTAGGTTTAGATTGAAAGATGGCTCCGCAATTGGGACAGACGGATTGAATCTCTTTGATTGGGGCTTGTTCTAATCCTTTTTTTCGTGGAGCAGTTAAATAAGCTCCACATATGGCAGGAGCTGCTGAAAAGAAACCGAGAAGTAGGCCTATACCAAAGGTTTGTCCAAGTACTTCTGAAGTTGAGCGAGTTGCCGTGAAATTATTCCAATAGAGGGGGGCATAGCGCCACATGAAAAAGATCCATGTAAGACTGAGAATGAAGCCTGTAACAAGTGAAACAGCTATTGCACCTTTCCACGAGCGTGTAACAATCCCACCAAGAAACCCAGCAATGAGCCAAGACGGGATAACCCATAAATGTTCAAAAGGGTGATGAAGTAGTTCAAAGGAAGCTATTACATGAGGCGCCGCAAACTCAGTATAGTTTAAGGCATATATTTCAGCAGCAGGTAAATTCAAAAGATATACTAGAAAGACCGCAGCTAAGAAAAATGCAATACTACCGAAAAGTTTTCCCATTATTCACGCCTATTTTATTCTTGGATGGCTTCAACTAATAATTGGATACCGTCCATCTGAATAACTTTAATTTTTGTCCCAGAAATAATAATTTTAGAAGTACCTCTTGCACTCCATACTCTACTCCTTATTTTAACTTGTCCCCTCGGAGAGAGATCAGTAATCGCCACGCCTGTTTGTCCAATAATTTCATCCTGTGGATCAATTTTTTGATGTTTTACAACCGGCTTGTAGATATAATAACTAAAGCAAAGATATATGACAATTATAGCTATTGCTCCGATTACAACATAAATAGATATTGCAGGATAAAATGCAATTATAATAATAGCACTGACAATAATAATGATGATTTCTAAAATGGCGGTTAAAAAAATGTATCGCCATAATTTCGAATCGAACATAATAAAACCTTTACGAACTTTTTGAAGCTACCGCGCTAGCGAACGCAATGGCGCTTTCATACTCAAAAATGGGTCCAACACGAGATGTATCGATTATAGGACGGGGAAGGTTATAATACCAAGCGCCATGTGATTTCCCATTGCCCAGATGGACAAGTGTGCGATAGATGAGGTTTCCTGAAATTCCATCCGGGGCTATAATAATCCTACATCGAGCAGTAATGGCGTCTTCAATGAGAATTTCATGGTGGTGTGCGTTATTTGAAATTCCTTGTTTATTTAAGATAGAGATTAACTCTTCCGCTTCGGCAATAGTTTTATCGACCCTGGGATTTCTCCCAATGTCGCCCATCCGTCCTCCCGAGAGGATTCCAATTGGTTCCTGATCTAGTTTTAAAAATTTTAAAAGAGAAACTCCAGCGCGAACTAGAGTAACTTTTTCCGCGAGTTTTGTTCCCTCATCGATTCCTATCGGTGCGAAGAAAAAAGAAAATTTCGATGCAGTTTCTAAGAGGGCAATTCGATACAGAGTTGATACCTTAAATTGTTGTTTAATTTCTTTTAAGAATTTGGAGGCGCCAAGCGAGCCTCGAACCGCACCACCTATTTTTTGTTTTTTCACTAATTCTACAAGCGTTCGTTCAGGATGTAATGAATGATGAATGTGGAGACGAGAAGAAATACCAACGGATTCTATTTCATTCTTATCACCCACAAGGACGATATCTGCATTCTTTTGCTTTACAGCCGATTCAGCAGCCTTTATAGTTCGGCTAATGTATTCCTTTTTTGAAGGAGAAACCCCAATACCAACTGTTTGTTTATTTTCCCGTGCAATTTTTTTTATCTTCTGAATCAAATTTCTTCTATCCTATGGTCTTTCAAGTTTTTCTGGTAGATTCTCAGCAATTAAAGTAAGAAATCGAATCCCATTCTTAATATCAGCCAAGGAAGCAACGGCAGTAGGGCTATGAACGTATCTTGTAGGGATACCTATATTGGCGGTAGGAATTCCGCGTCTTGTCAATGCAATTTCGGTGCCATCGGTAAGTCCGCCCTCCATAATCTCTAGTTGGTATGGAATATCGTGCGTTTCAGCAAGTTGAATGAGAAATTTTTTTACCCCTGGATGAATAATATAGCCATCTTGTAAAGAATTCCGCCGTCCGTGAGCGATCGTGATAGTTGGCCCCTTTCCCAGATAGATCGGGGATTCGTCCTTTTTAATGAGGGGGAAATCACCCGCTAAGGCAATGTCAAGACTGATTCCCAATCCAACAGAATGGTCAAGATCGAGGGCGAACGCACTGGTTCGGGCGCCATGGAGGCCAACTTCTTCTCTAACAGACGCTACACATATTAAAGGAGCTGAAGGTTTAGCATTTTTAAATACCTCAATCATAAGGGTTAACAATACACGATTATCGAGGGCTTTTCCGCAAATTAAATCATTTGATAATTCCTGATAGGGGCCAATCCAAGTGATAGGATCCCCAATCTCTACACCAAGTGATTTTACATCTTCAGCTGAAGCCGCGCCTAAATCAATAAACATATTTTTTCGAGTAACAACCTTTTTCCTTTCATCGATATCCATCAAATGCGGTGGTTTCGTCCCGATAACTCCAAAAATAGAACCCTTTGAACCATGGATTAAAACACGTTGACCTAATGTAATTTGATCAAAAAATCCCCCCAAATAAGAAAATTGAATGAACCCTTTGGAATCGATATAGCGTACCAACATCCCAATTTCATCCATGTGTGCCATTATTAGGAGTGCAGGTAGGTCGGGACTTGTCCCTTTTTTCATAAAAATGAAATTGCCAAGAGAGTCGGTATAAGATTCATCAGCATAGGAAGCAACTTCCTTTGTTACTAATTTTCGTATTGAGTCCTCAAACCCTGGGGGACTCGGCTCTTCAATGAACATTTTTAAGAGGCGTTTTAATTCACCGTCATTCTTTGACATTTTTTACCTTCCACTTATTTATGAGCGAAAAATATGACAATATCTGGGCTAGTTTGATTCACTTTTCCGAAGCCAAATCGTTCAAATTGGATGATTTGATCCACTTTTAAATTTTTGCAGGCTGATTCGCCCATTCCTTTTATTAATGTTCCATTGGGCATTAATACTTGAATTTTTACATTATCTGTGTGAGGTACCCACTGAATAATAGGAGCATTAATCTGTCGGGCATCTTCCATTGCCTTACTTGAAAATTCTGCTTTGATTGAACCATTTTTCTCTAAAATTTTTATGTTACATAAATCTTTTAATCGAACGATTGAACCAATTTGAAGGGAATTGACATCAGAATCTGATATGAATACTTCTGCAGTACCCTGCGAAATAGGGAGAGCTATAGTTCGCTTTCCTTTTTCAGGTTGTTCTGGATGAATTAACGGATGGGCTGCCATTTCAGGATGGGGAAGTTCTCTTATGAATAATAATTGAGGATTTGGAACAAAAAAATAGCGTGGCGCAATTGGATCGATATATTTTTTGTTGATTGCATATAAATTGAGGGGATCATATTCAATATCAACCATGGACAAGCTGAGTGACATTATAGCTTCGCGGATTGCATCTGGTTTAGTTCCCCTTTTTATTAAGGATTGAATGCTCCACGTTCGGGGGTCATCCCAACCTCGATAAACTCCAGATTCAATCATTCTCCTAGAATACGATTTGCTCAGCTTTAAATCTCCGAAAGTGATGAGCCCATAATGGAGAATCTCGAGAATGGGCCAGTTAAATTGTTCCCAGACCCATCTTTCGATATTATCTTCTTTGATAAGATCCTTTCCACGTAAAATGTGAGTAATTCCGAGCAGGTGATCATCTATCGCCCAAGAAAATTCTAATAATGGCCAAACTATATATTTGGTCCCAACACGCGGATGAGAACGTTTGGCAATCCGCATCATGACTGGATCTCTCATAGCAGGATCTTTGTGATCCATTCCAATTTTAAGACGGACAACTGCTTGGCGTTCTTCGTAATCCCCATTTAACATTTTCTCCCATTCATTTAGATTCGTTTCGATTGCTTGCTCCCGATGGGGACAGGGACGTTTATTAAGTTTATAGGTATCTCGCCATTCTTGAGCTGGGCAGGTACAAACATAGGCAATATCTTGTTCAATTGCTTTCTTGCACCAAGAATAAGTCTTATCGATTCGGTCGGATTTGTAAATTTTCTTGTGATATTTTACTCCCAAATAATCTAAGCTCTCCACGATCATGTCGTAGGCGTCAGGCACTATACTTTTTTCTTCAGATCCAATGGTATCATCAAACACGAGTAAAAGCTTTCCCTTATATCGTTTAACGTAATAATCATTTAAAATAACCATTCGAGCATTACCTATATGGAGTGGCCCGCTTGGGAACGGAGCTAAACGCATGATAATGGAGTGATCTGCATTGTGTAAAGGAGGTAATTCTTTTTTCTCCACTGGTTTTTTTTGGGCCTGAAACTCTGGGGGAAGCGTTGCAATTTCAGCATCGATGGCTTCTAAAGACATTTTATCAATTTCTTTTATAATAATCCCGACAACCTGTCCTGCTATTTTCCTTTTCTCAGGATCACGATATTCTGGATAGTTGCCCAATATTTGCCCTAAAACTGCTTTAGCATTTGCTTTTCCATCATACTTTTTTGCATTTAATAAAGCATAAGCTTTTGCAATTTCCTTTAATTCCTTTGACACTCAAATTGTCCCCTATATTGAAGAATATCATGAACTAAATGATTGATCTAGGATTAAATGAATAATAATATATTTGATTGATGAATAAACCGAGAAAAAAAGGAATTAATGAAAAACAATAGGGGTTATTGTAAGGGGGTGCCACAGAATGTACAGAATTTCCAGCGACCAGAGATAACTTTTCCACAATTGGGACAAGCTTTTTGCTGTGCAGGAGGCGTGGAAGGTGTGGATGAAAAAGCAGGAGCTGCTCTAGGGGCGACTTCTAGTTTAATTGGTCCATGAGGAGAAGCTGGAACAGGTTTAATGGCAGGTCGAGTGCCAGGTTTTGATTCCGCCTGTGATGACTTAGGAATAAATGGAATAAAGGTTGATTCTTGAGCTTCTTGAGGTTTTGAAGTCGATAAAAACGAAGTAAATGGTGAAGGAGCTGAAGTAGGTGCTGGAGTTTGCGGTTTTGGTTGGCTTGCAAAAGGAACAGAAGGTTGAGGGCTGGAAAAAACCGGCGTTGGTTCTCGTCTTGATACTGGCGCCGGTTGAGGTATTGATGCTGGAGCTGGCCGGGGGGAAGGAGTTGATATGGTCTTCGATTGCTGATCAGGAGTATTTAAAAATGCTAATGCTTCCTCCAAGCTATTACCTGCAGGTTGAGGAGCTGGTGCCGAAATTGGTGCAGGTGCAGGTGCAGGTGCAGGTGCGGGTGCAGGTCCTGCTATTGGTGCAGGAGCTATA
>JABXJU010000195.1 GCA_013375405.1 Candidatus Helarchaeota archaeon | reverse complement strand
ATCCATCACCTAAATCTCAAAGATTAAAATTCGCCGGGATTTAGCCCTTTATACATTTGCCTTAACTGCTTATAGATCGTCCGAAACGCACCATATAAAGTGTCATAAATCTCTTTATTTGCAGGATTTGGGGTGTAAGTGGCCTTTTCTGCTATTTTAGGTTTGAATTCGCGAAAACTATTCAGCTTTCCGATGCCAATTCCCGCGATTAGAGCTGCCCCAATTGTCCCAGAGGCGATTGGATTTGTCATTTGTATGATTTTCTTATTCAAGATATCTGCCATTATTTGACTCCAGAGGTTGCTCATGGCACCACCGCCAATGTATCTAATTTCATCTACTTTCGCTTTATTTCTGCCTAGGAGTTCTTCAACCCCCTCAAGTGCCCAACGAACATTATAACTTACCCCCTCTAGCACTGCACGAATCATATCTGCACGAGTATTTTCGATACTCAGATTCATAAAACCACCGCGTAACCGCGGATCACTAATTGGACAGGCCTCCCCAGAGATCCATGGCGTAAAAATTAATCTATTAGAGCCTGGAGGGGCTTTCGCAGCAAGCGCGTCTAAATCTTCGTATGATTCACCCCGCCCAATCGTATCCCTGAACCATTTATAACAAGCACCCATATTTTTCTGTTCGGCGATTAACATATATCGAATATCAGGGTCAGGGGAAACTATGGAAGCTGTATAAACGGAAATTTTTCGAAGGCGTTTTGAGGTAGGAGCCACCAACCAACCACTTGATCCTATATAACAATGCACCTCATTCTCCTCTACCGCCCCAGAACCTGCTAATGCCGCCGATGCATCTCCACAGCCGCAAATAACCGGAGTTCCAGATTTAAGATTCATTTCTTCGGCAGCCTTCGATGTAAGTTCTCCTATTACATCTGTACATTTCATTATTGTATTCAGTTTCTCAAGATCAACATCACCATAAGAGGCAATTTTCTCTGACCAATGAAAGTTGGTAGGATCACGAAAATCCATTAAAAAGGTTGTACCCGCATAATCGGTGGGCGTTGCATAGACCCCTGTGGATTTTAAAAGCAACCAGTCTATAACATCTAGGAATTTATAGGTTTCTTGATACATATTAGGGCGCTCTTCCTTAACCCACATGATTTTTGAATACATATCACGAGTCATTGGACCCGCGCCCGTTATGTTAAGAAAATTATAGACACGCCTAATACTTCTTAATACCCCCCACGTGGTTCGGGGATCCCATAATTTAAGGGTATGCTTAGAGGCTCTCGTATCGCTCCAAATTATACAGTTCATTAACGGCTTTCCATTCTTATCAACAGGTAGACATCCAAGCATCTGAGTTGAATGGACGATTGCTACGATTTGATCTGGTTCAATATTCGTTTTCTTAATTAAATCTCTAGCATTTTGAGTAATTGTAGCCCACCACATGTGGGGGTCTTGCTCTGCCCAATTTTCTTGGGGATAAATCACATCATACTCTCTCATCACTGAATCGAGTATCTTGACTTTTTCTTTTTTTTCCCTTAACTCAACGAGGCTTGCGATGGCACCCGAGGTACCCATATCATGAGCTAAAATATATTCTTTTGACATTAGTTCCACTTTTTTTTATTTTGATTATAATAATAAAAGCTTTAAAATAAATTAAATTTTAAATCATGGTAACTTCCAAACCAAGTTTTGTGAGTTCATGGGAGACATATTTAATCACTACATCGACTACGGCAGGGCGTTTGGAGTTTTTCGCACGTTCTAATGCCCCTCGAATCTCATTTGGTTCCGTCACGCGCTCCCCATAACAACCGAAACTTTTTGCAATTTCTGCAAAATTTGTATCCGAGAAATCTACGTCAATATAACGTTTTTTAAATCCATATTTTTGCCCACCTTTAATCATTCCCCACGCGCTATTGTTCGCTACGACGCAGATGAATGGTAAATTATACCGTTTAGCGGTTTCTAAATCCTGTATATTAATAATAAAGCTGCCATCTCCACTAATAGTAATTACTTGCTTGTCTGGAGCTGCTAATTTTGACCCTATGGCGTAGGGGATGCTTGTTCCTAAGTGACCCATTCCTATTGACTGTAATAATTTATGGGGGTGATTCATTTGAACTTGTTCGAGAGCAAAGAGTGCGGTATCTCCACCATCAACAACTACAATTGCGTCTTCATCCATGAATTCAACAATTTCATGAATTAAACGTTGAGGGCGAATCGGGACATCGTCTGACATCATTCGTTTGTTCAAACCTCGCCAATGTTTCTCGCGTGCCTCTTTTAACGAAGTTAGCCACTCACTATCTTGTTGAACTTTTTGCTTTTGTTTCTTTATCAAGTCTAGCATTTGTTGTAAGACTAGCTTACAATCCCCTACTATACCCAACTCAACAGGTCTATTTTTCCCAATTTCGGTAGGATCGATGTCTACATGAATTACAGGCAAATTCTCTCTCCAAAGTGGCGCTCTTCCAAATAGAAGAGACATACCAAACCGTGTCCCTAACGCTATTACAAGATCCGTTTCCATGATCGCTTTTTGAGTATTTGTTGTGAGGATCCCAGGACCACCCACATAGCTTGACGTCCCTTTTAATACCGCTGAACTACCCATTATCGTTGAAATTAAAGGAATTTTTAGATATTCAACAAAATCCTGTAGTTCTTGTTCAGCTTTTGCAGAAACCACACCCCCAGCCGCTATAATGAGTGGTTTTTCCGCCTTTAATAACATATTAACTGCTTGTTTGATTAACTCAGGATTTCCAGGTGGGTTTGAAATGGGGCGATAATGTCGTGGTTCGCGACATACTATTTCTTTTTTTACTTTTTTCGCCAGAACTTCAAAGGGAATATCTATATGTACAGGTCTTGGCCGTCCTGAATACGCTTCCCGGAAGGCTCTTTGGACATACTCAATAATTCTTTCAGTTTTTAAAATTTGCTTTTGATATTTAACAACTGGACGGAAAATGGCGAGTTGATCGAGATCACCTTGGAGAAATCCAATATCCATCTGATTTATCGTGACTTGGGGCGTGATAACCAAAATGGGAATGCTATCTGACCACGCCGCAGCGGCGCCCGGTAGCATATGAGTTGCCCCTGGTCCTACTGTCCCCATACAAACGCCAACAGTTCCTGTAACGCGAGCCCAGGCATCCGCTGCATGTGCTGCCGCCTGTTCATGGCGGAACATAATTGTATCGATGCCTTGTTCTCTACCCCATTGGTATATTGCGTCATATATATGGAGTAGTTGGCCTCCAGGAATGCCAAAAATAAATCTCACATTCTCATTCACAAGAGCTTTAACTAACAGATCGCCACCTGTCATTAGTTTCTGTTTTTCAGTCATCTTTCACACTTCTTCAATTCATACTGAATCCTATTAGTATTTTAGAAGTTGGATATTCCTATTTTAGAAATATCATGAGTTGTAAATTTTACAATCACATCAATTACCGCAGGAAGTTTTGAGTCTACTGCTCGTTGGAGCGCAGCGGTAATCTCATTGGGATCCGTGACCCGTTCTCCATGACATCCAAATCCCTTAGCGATTTCTGCAAAATTCGTATCGGTGAAATCCACGTCAATATAGCGTTTCTTATAAGCATATTTTTGTCTCGATTTTATCTGGCCCCAGCTAGAGTTATTTGCAATCACGCATATGAATGGCAAGTTAACCCGTTTTGCTGTTTCTAATTCCTGAATGTTGATCATGAAGGCTCCGTCTCCGCTAATACTACAAACTTGTCTGTTTGGGGCCGCTAATTTTGCTGAAATGCAAAAAGGAAGCGAAACACCAAGATGTCCCATTCCTATTGCCTGTAATAATTTCCGGGGTTGGTTCATTTGAATCTGTTCGAGGGCATAATATGCGATATCCCCGCCATCAACAATTACAATCGCATCTTCATCTAAAAATTGATTTATTTCATTAACTAAGCGTTCCTGTCGAATCGGAATATTATCAGAGGTCATAAATTTCTGCATACCGGCCCAATATTTCTCGCGGGCTTCTTTCAAAGATTTAAGCCAGTCGGTTTCTTGCGCAGGTTTTGGTTTTTGTTTTTTTACAAGTGTAAGCATTTGTTGGAGGACTGATTTGCAATCTCCTAGAATCCCTACCGAGACATGTCGATTCTTCCCAATTTCAGTGGGATCGATATCTACTTGAACTACGGGTAAATCTGCTTTCCAAATTAAATCTCCACCATATGCTAGCTCCACACCAAATCGCGTACCAAAAACTATTACGAAATCGGTCTCCATTATCGCTTTCTGTGTGCTTCCTCTAATTACCCCAGGGCCTCCAATATAGGAACTAGTCCCTTTAAGAATACCTGAACTCCCCATTACAGTTGCACTAACGGGAATTTTAAGATATTCTACAAATTCTTGTAATTGCTTCTCTGCTTTTGCGGATACTATGCCACCCCCTGCAATAATAAGAGGTTTTTCCGCGTTCAATAACCCAATAATGGCTTGTTCAATTAAAACGGGATCGCCAAGAGGATTAGAAATGGAACGGTAATAATGGGGATCTCGACAAGTAATTTCTTTTTGCGTTTTTTTTGCCAAGATATCTGCAGGAATATCAAGATGCACTGGCCCTGGACGCCCTGAATACGCTTCACGGAATGCTTTTTGCACATATTCAATAATACGATCTGTGTTTATGATTTGTTTTTGGTATTTGACAATAGGGCGGTATATTCCGAGTTGGTCTAGATCACCCTGTAAAGCTCCTTTGTCCATCTGTCTCGTTAGAACCTGGGGTGTAATAACTAGGACTGGAACGCTATCCGACCACGCCGCAGCGACTCCTGGAAGCATGTGGGTAGCTCCTGGGCCAACTGTGCCCATACAAACACCAATAGTTCCTGTTATACGGGCCCAGGCATCCGCGGCATGCGCGGCCGCTTGTTCATGTCGGAACATGATCGTATCGAGCCCCTGTTCTCGCCCCCATTGATAAACCGCATCATAGATCGGGAGCAATTGTCCGCCAGGAACGCCAAAAATAAATTTCACATTCTCATTCATAAGAGCTTTAATTAAAAGATCGCCACCTGTCATTGATTCTTTTTTTTCTGCCATTCTTGTTACCTACTTCGCTCATTGTTCTGTTTCTAATTCTTCTACAGCTGTAATCACATCTTCCAATCTAGTGATCTTCTTATCTGGTTTTATTTGTATGTGTGCGTGATGTTGCAAATATTCATAGCCACGGTAAAGATGAATGGTTTTCATGCCTAATTTCACAGCAGGTTCGATATCGGCTGAAATATCATCACCTACCATTACTAATTCATCGAAGCGAGCATGCATTGCCTCTTTAAACTGCTGGAAAGCAGGGGGGCGAGGTTTTCGGGCTTTGGTAAAAATGAAATGGAAGTAATCATCCAGTTTTTGTAATTGAAGAATTTCATGCGTAAGATATTCTGATGCGTTCGTAATTAGGGCCAATTTATAATTTTTTGACAGCGTTTCTAAGGTTTTCTGAGCATTTGGAAGGGATTTCCAAGCTGGAATCTCCATAGAATGGTAGAGCTGCACACATTTCATGAAATCGTTAGAGGTAAGTGTGATATTTAATTTCGAGAAGGTGTCTCTGAGGATTTCTTCGGTGAAGTATTGTTGATCTTCAGTGATGGTTATCGCGAAATATTTGTTTCGGATTCTTCTAAATGTTCGCTTTAATTTTTTTTGATTAAATTCGATACCTAACGCCCTTAGATACTCCTTAACTTTGATAAAACCTGCGTCAAATAGTCTAAACCAGCGTTCTAAGGTAAAATGTTCTAGAGTGACTATAGTAAATTGTAAGTCGAACCCGATTCCTTTTATCATGATTGAACATGCTCTATTTTTTTATAATCAATACCAAGTAATTATAAAAAAACTTCGATTTATCATTATAACACATGCCTTGACTGAGATGGATTGATGAAGGAATTCAATTTATTACGAGCAACTGGAATTATTGCGTGTATAGCGGGCATATTATTGATCATTTTTGTGGATAATGTGAAAACTTCCGAAAATTTTCATATAATAAATGATTTTATACAAAATATTTTGGTATTAAATACAGTCCTTTTAATTTTCATACCCAATAATCGACGACTGAAGATAGCACTTATTATTGGGGTATTTATCATGCTTTTTGATTTCATCTTCGAGACCATTGCCGTTTATGCAGGTTGGTGGTATCCATTAGGAGGGATACAATTTCCGCCAGTGCTCGTCCTTCCTTTGGAAATGGTTATAAGTTTCTTAATTATCGGAACCTCGACAGGGCTCATTCTATATCTACCCAATAAAATAAGAGAAATGGACTTTAAAGCATTCAATTGGCTCAAACCTCTTGTTAGGAACCCAAAATTTGATTGGTTTTGGCGAGTATTAATAATATTAGTGCTTACAGTTGTATCCACGCTGGGAGATTTCACTGCTGGGCCTGAAATCTGGGTTCGGGGCCCGAACTGGCATCCGAGCTTTACCTTCATTTTGAATGGGTGGTTCTATATCGGTATGCTTGCCTTGTTCTTGCTTTATTACCTCGAGAAACGGATTCCTGAGGAGACATCCATTTGAATATAAGAGTATCACATTACTTTTGTTAAAATCTATTGCTATATTCATCAAACCAGTCATTAAATATCCGATGATGTTTGAATTTCTCCAAATCGAAGTTCTTTCCTACAATCACCAAATTTCTTAACGAAGCTATGAGGACCTCATAAAAGCCCTCATCCATCACAGCAAATTCTGTGGTATTCTTATTGTTATCGACAAGAAAGAATTTATACTCGTTTAAATCTACCTTTTCAGATTTGAAATAGTTATATTCCTTGACACTATAATTCAATTCATCTAGTAACTGAGTTTTAAAGGACGCTAGATTATTATTTGCAAATTTGCCTGTAAAGAAGATACTCATAAAGCCCATCTGGTAGCCTTGGTCATCATTGATGGATTTGATTTGGTTTTCTGCTTTCTCAACAAATAGATATTCCATTGTGGCGTCAGGTTCAACGTAATGCTCCAGAATCTTTTCTTCATCAAACAATGAATAGACAAATTCGAAAAAATCAATGAATATTTTATGATCTTTAAATTTCTCCAAGGCGAACTCCTTTCCAACGATGATAAATTTTAAGGTTTTCTTAAGGGCTTGGAAAAAAGCGTCATCTACGGCATTAAACTCCGTGATGGTTTTATTTTCATCAATCACTCCATACTTATACGTGCTTAAATCTATCGCCCGCCCCTCAAAATAAATTAATTCTTCTGCTCTTGAATTGACTTGAATGGGTAATAATTTCCTAAGAGTCAATAGGTCGTCATTTTTATTTTCCCCTGTAAAATATAAGTCTACTGACTCATAAAATGTACCTTCGTTATTGGCTTCAGCTTTTTCTTGATTAAAATCTTTATCTACAAAGAGAAATTCCACGATTGCGTCCGGATCCTCGTTGGTATCTAACTTTTTCTCTTTTCTCGTCATAAAACATCTCTGAACTTTCTAGTTTTTTGAAGATATTTGATATGATTGGATACTAAGAAATGTTGGGAAAGTAATTAAATTGTTATTGCAATAATTGAATTAGGAATTTTGATAATATAAAATGGAAGAGATGATGAAGATACTTTTCCAAAAATAAAAACACATAGGGGATAATAGTGAGTATAAAAATTTCGAAAGATGAAATAAAAGAATACGAAAAATTGAAGATAACTTCGCAACTCACTTTGCTAAAGGAAAAAATAACCCTTTTTGAGAAAAAATATAGTGCTTCAATAGAAGAATTTAAACAATCAATGTCAGATCGACATGAAAATTTTGAAGAATGGGACGATTATATTGAGTGGAAGGCAGCTGTTGAAGCATACAATGACCTGAAAAATAAATTAGCGGAAATTGAAAATGCAAAAGATATTCAAGTTGTTTAAACAGAGTAAAATAGTTAAAGAATTTCACATTCTTGATTTTAATTCGGGTCAGGATTTCTATTACTATAAAATTAAAATAGATTTGATTGATTCAACGATTCTTTTCATCAGAGAGTATGTATCCTCAACAGAACATGCTTACTCATATCATTGGCAGGATACGAAAGGTCAATTAATAATTAGATGGGTTTCGAAACAGCTACGAAAGATGAATAAAAGTCCAGAAATGTCAATAAAAATAAGCCAAGTTAATTAGTTTTTTAGGTAGGTTATTTTGCGCAAAATATCGATTTGCGCATTTTGGTCGGGCATATTTATAATGGATGGTCACGTAATGTAATATGATACTAAAAATGTAGCGAGACCCGATCCCGCTGAAAGGTCTCTGATGACGATGATGGCGAGAG
>JABXJU010000443.1 GCA_013375405.1 Candidatus Helarchaeota archaeon | reverse complement strand
AAACTAAACTTCAGACCGAAGGCCAATCGATAGAAAGATGGACTAACTCCAACTCGCAAATCTTTTGCATACTTCTCCAAAAAGGCATCAACATGGGATTGATCATATTCAAGATAGTATTCGGAGTTATACGAGTATGGGTATTCTCCAGGTTTTGGCCTTAGCATCCAGTACGCATCTTTTTTTGGTGCGAGATAATATCTGAAATCAGCAACAAATCCCAGATTTTTTCCAATGGTGAAAACAATACCTCCTCCCCCATTAACACCCGCGCCGCTGATAGAATCATTAATATCAACCGGAACTACGACGCTATCATAAAGCAATACATCTAAATCGTACTCATCCCAGTAATAAATGTAGGGGAACCCATCACCTACCTTTGATTGAGCTGCTATATCAGCTTTATAGTAAGTAAGACCACCTGAAGTATAAACACTAATTTTTTTCCCGCTATCAGATTGGGCAATCACATTGAAGCTAATGGGCATAACAGGTAAGCTTCCCATAGTATCTTTAATAAGGGGATTTGCCGAATGACTATCTCCATCTATGATCATAGTTATATTGTGGGATGTTTTAACCAAAAAATCGTAACTTAACTTTTCCAACATGAACTGAAAGCCAAAATTTTTGCGGAAGAAATAGTTGATGAAACCTCCAATCCCAATACTCCGTTCAGGGTATCCACAAGTGGAAGATAAGGAAAATGCCGTAATGTAATATGCTATATAAGTAGAGGTAACATAGCTGTCATTGTACCAATAACCATGGTAACCATCTGCTATAGAATTTTTAAGGTCAAACCGAGGCATCGCAGGCCCAAAGAAAAAACCGAATTCTATTTTTTTAAGATTTTTACCCTTAGCGCCTACAGGATGATTGTTTTTCGCTTCAGCAGCCGAGCTCGTTGCAAAGAAGACAGCCATCAACAGCATAACCAAAGTATTCTTTAATTTAATCATTTGGAATCTCCTTATGAGCTTTTTAGAGATGAGTTTTTATCTCGTCTCAGCTGCCACGGTGATCGCTTCTCTTACCACTGCTATCTTGAAAGTTACATTCACGGCGGCAGTGAAGCCGGTCTTGAGTTAAATTCCCTCCTTCTTAGATGTATAGG
>JABXJU010000194.1 GCA_013375405.1 Candidatus Helarchaeota archaeon | reverse complement strand
TGTGCTCTTCCGATCTACCTTTTTTAATTTACATATAAAAAATCCTTCTGTTTTATGTAAATATGGATAGAATCTCCTTGCTTTTTTCAGGTCTGGTGTTAAGTTCCTTCCAAAGATATTGATTAATCCAGGCACTCCAAAATTAAAATCTAAATCAACCAATTCCACTTTAAATTGCTTTAGAACTTCTTCGATGATGTATTCATTCTCTTCTGGTTCAATACTACATGTTGAATATACAAGCTCTCCTCCTTTTTCTAAGCAATTAATTGCACTTTTTATTAATTTCATCTGTATTAACGAACAAAATTCTATATCTTCATAGCTCCGGCTGGTTTTTCTCGTTGGATCACTTGGAATGAGTCCCGATCCAGAACATGGTGCATCTAACAAAATTTTTGAAATATTCTTTACATGTAAATCCACTAAATTCGCTGCATCCATCCGGATTGTTATTGTATTACTCACTCCACAGCGAGAAATATTTGACCGAAGAGATTTCATTCGCTGTCTATTCAAGTCAATCGCAAGAATTACACCTTGATTGTCCATAGATTGTGCGAGTTGGATTGTTTTTCCGCCAGGAGCTGCACACATATCAACTACAATATCCCCTGAAGTCACCTTTAGCACCAAACTTGGAATCATAGAAGCTACGTTTTGTATATAATAATACCCCAACAAATACTCAGTTGTTGCACCTATTGAAAATGGCGCTTTCTTTACGTAAAATGCATTTGAAACAACTGAAACCGGCTCTAATTCAAACCCTTTACTTTCTAATTTTCTTAATAAAGCATCTTCTGAAATTTTTAACGTATTTACCTTGATAGAAGTTAGTAGTTCTTGCTCATTTCCCTCCAAAAAATCTAATATCTGATCTTTTCCAAACAATTTTAAATACCGATCAATCATATATTCATTATATCCAAACTTTTTGGCTAATTCCTGAACAAGATTTAATTGTTTTTCCATGATTCTGTCATTCCATTGATTGAGGATTGTGTTTCTTTGATTGAAGTTGAAATTAAGGCTCATCTCGAGGATTTTACATCTGTTGAAACCCAACTACTACAACTTGGAGCAACTTTCCGAAAAGCAATCCATCAGAGAGATACATATTTTCAACACCCCATAAGAAATTTTGCTCAGACAGATGAAGCCTTGCGAATTAGAATTTCCGATGACAAGAGCTATCTTACTTATAAAGGATCTAAATTGGACCCTTCTTCCAAAACTCGAGAAGAACTTGAATTAGAAATCCAAGAACCAAACCAGCTTTTAGAATTATTAAAGAAAGTTGGATTTATTCCCGTAAAAACCGTAATTAAATCTCGAAAATCTTATATCTTGGATGATATCAAAATTTCTCTTGATAAAGTTGAAGGTCTAGGATATTTTATTGAGTTAGAAATTGATATATCTGAAAAGGATGCAATTCCACCTACGAGGGACCGCCTTATTTCACTTCTAGCCCAATTAAATATTTCTTCTGAGAAATTAGAGAGGCGATCTTATCTCGAATTACTTATTTTGCAGAAATAATATCGAATTAAAATATCTTTAGGGGAATCACATTGAATGAAATTATTGCAGCCGAAGTTTATAATATTTTGAAGAATTTGAAGAATCAATTTGAAAATTTAAACATCCTAATCACTGGTGGTGCGGGGTTTCTTGGATCTTGGCTCTGCGATGTCCTTCTAAAGCTAAACGCGAATGTAATATGCGTGGATAACTTAACAAGCGGATTGATAGAAAATATAAATCACTTACTGGAAAAGGATAATTTTTCTTTCATTAACCATGATATCAGCACCCCTTATTACCCAGAGCGAAAAATTGATATAATCTTTCATTTTGCAAGCCGTGGATCCCCTTTTGAATTTTCAAATCACCCGATTCAAATATTAAAAGCAAATACTCTCGGGACTTGGATCGTTTTAGGAATAACTAAAAAATTTAATGCGACTCTATTATTTGCAAGTACAAGTGAAATTTACGGCAATCCAGATGATCTCCATATACCGACTCCCGAGGAATACTATGGACATGTCAATCCCATCGGTCCTCGATCATGTTATGATGAAGCAAAAAGAGCTGGTGAGGCATTTGCGATGTCTTATTTATTAGAACATGATCTAGATATTCGAATTATTCGAATGTTTAACACATATGGCCCTCGTATGCGCCCAGGCAATTTATACGGACGGGTAATACCTAATTTCATAACGCAAGCTCTTTCAGGCAAGGATGTTACCGTGTTCGGCGATGGAACCCAAACGCGATCATTTGCATATGTTACAGACATGATCGAAGGCATTCTTAGAACTTCAACTACAAACCAATGTAAGGGACAAGTAATTAACTTAGGAAAGGATCGAGAAATTTCAATTCTTGAATTAGCAAAAAAAATTCAACAATTAACCAACTCTAAATCAAAAATTTCATTCCATCCCTTACCTATAGATGACCCTCTCCGACGTTGTCCAGATATCCATAAGGCGCGAGCACTTTTAGGCTGGACACCACAAATTGATTTAGAAAATGGGTTAAAAACAACAATTAATTGGTATAAATCACAAAAAAATTATTAATTTAGTTAATATTAATTCCTAAATAAAACCACAGAGGTTTATTTATTCAAACCTCCCCTCTCCAATAAGTTAGTAAATCAGATAACGTTTTTTCCAATGGAATTTCTGGTTTCCAACCCGTTAATGACTTAAACAAATCACAATTTCCAATTAAAATTGGTACATCACTTGGCCTACTTCTTGATTTATCAAATATTGTTTTAATTTCAACTTGTGCATTATTTTTCAATATATCTAAGACTTCTCGAATTTTATATCCTTTTCCAGAGCAAATATTGAGTTGCTTTCCAATACAATGTGAATTTTTTGTCAATAAATAATATGCTCTGACTACATCTCTTACATCTGTGAAATCTCGAGTTACATCCAAATTTCCATGATTGATTGCGTTTTGTTTTCCTTTTTCGATTAGTGCAATCTGCTTTGCAAAATTGCTACAAACGAAAACTTCTCCTCTACGAGCACCCGTATGATTAAATGCTCGAGTCACGACAACTTTTAAACCATAGCTTTGATGATATTGTATTGATAATAAATCCGTAGTAACTTTTGAAACTCCATAAGGGGAAAGAGGACGTAATGTATTGGTTTCTTTTATAGGGATTTCATCCGATTTTACCATTCCATACTCTTCTGATGAGCCACAAATTTGAATAACAGGATTTAATTTTACTCTTCGTGCTCCTTCAAGAATATTTAAAGTTCCAATTATATTTGTATCAAGAGTAGATTTTGGATTCGCCCAAGAAGCGGGAACAAAAGATTGAGCCGCTAGATGATGAATAACATCTGGCTCTGATTGTTCTATTGCTTTTTCAATACCATAACCATCTGTTATATCACATTCTATTAATTTTATTTGATCTTTAATGTGCAAAATGTTATCTAGCCTTGAACGCCATCTTTTAGTTCCGAATACGTTATAATCCTTTTCTAAATATAACTCGGCAAGATGTGAGCCAACAAATCCTGTAATTCCTGTTATTAATACCTTCATTTCTATTTTTCCTTCCTAATTGATAGATTAAATTAAAATATATTCAAGGAGGTCGATAATATATTCTATTATGAACTGTTCAATCACGAATACTTACATTTTTACTCTTTTATAATTCATTTTTAATTACTTTTATTTTTACTTTAATGTAATCCATAATACACAAAAAATTTAAAATAAATAAAAAAAAATATCATTTATTCCCATAAAAGATTTTGTTAAATTTCCTGATTTATAACATTCGAGAGGCTAACTGATGCGAGAAAAGGTCTCGGTAGTACTACCGACATACAATGAAATTGACAATATTAAAACAGTGGTCTCGAATGTTGAACGCGTTTTGAAGAAAATCACTCCTAAATATGAGATTATTATCGTAGATGACAACAGTCCGGATGGAACCGGACAATTCATAAAAGAATACTCTAAAAATAATGATAAGATCAAAGTAATTATCCGCGAAAAAAAGACTGGGCTGGGTGACGCCTATAAATGTGGTTTTAAATACATAACTGGAGATATAATCTTCCAAATGGACGCCGATCTCTCCCATAATCCCAAGGATATTCCAAAATTCATACATGCATTGAAATATGGCGATGTGGTTATTGGATCTCGTTATATTAAAGGTGGTGGAAATTTAAATCGCAATAAAAAGCGGATAATCATTAGCAGGGTCGCTAACATTTTAGCTTCATTCTTCTTTCGGCTCCATCAAACCGATTGCACAACGGGTTTTCGCGCATATAAAAGACACGTAATCGATACTATCATGCCTCATGTCAATTGCCAAAAATACGTGTTTTTAGTTGAAATGTTGGAAAAGACAAAAAAATTTAACTTCTCTGTAAGTGAAGTTGCTATTCAATTTCAGGATCGCTATAATGGTGAAAGCAAATTTAATCTTCGTGAAGTACTCGAATTTTTAAAAGAATTGGCTAAAAAATTCTTCCATATAGAAGGGCTCCTAAAGAGAAGATAAATTAAACTTACAAATAAATTTATTATACACCCCTAATAAAATCTCTATGTTATAACTTTTTAATATCTAGTCTAATGTCACTAACATTCAATTTTAATAGATGGAAACGTAATTGAAATGAATATCTGTTATTTTGCTCCTAATATCCTTTATCAAGCGCCCCATGCAGGATATACTCACACAATTAATTTATGTAAAGAATTACAAAAGAAGGGCAATAAGGTCCTCATCATTTTTCAAGGCGAAAAATACTCTGAATTTAAAAAAGATGATTTTTATATCATTACGGCCCCGAATTGGGGACATATGGGTAGTTTTTCTATATATAGTCTGCTGAAATTATTCCCCATTTTAATTAAATTAGTAAAAATATGTAAAAAATATCAAATAGATTTAATCCATGAGCGTTCAGGATTACCGCGGGGCATCGGTATTATTGCTGCAAGAATTTTAAAAATTAAAAGTGTAACAGAAATAAATTCACCGTTTATCGAAGAACATGAAATAAAGAGGGATTTACTTTTTAGAATATGGCGAAAATTAATGTTTCAATTAACAAATTTAATCATCACACAAACTCCAATATTGAAAAAAATCCTCTGTAAAGATATCAGGGCTGATAAAATTCAAATAATTTCAAACGGAGTAGATCCTAAACTATTCACCTCAACTATTAGTGGCGAGTTTATCCGGGATAAATATAATATCCAAAAAGACACCATTTTAATTGTTTTTGTTGGTGCCTTTCATCCTTGGCATGGTGTTAAACAAATTATCACAATTGCAGAAATAATGAAAAAAGAGAAGATGAATGTAAAATTTTTAATGGTTGGTAAAGGACCTTTATTTTCTACCATCAAAGATAATATATACAAAAAAAATTTAAATAATGATGTTTTTTTAGCTGGCGCTGTAAATTATTCAGAAATTCCCAAACATATTGCCTCAGCTGATATTGCTATTGCTCCATTTTATATTTATGATTATAAACCAATGGTCAAATATGGTTTCTGGTGGTGTCCAGTAAAATTATTTGAATATCTGGCAATGGGTAAACCCATCATTTCCATTTCAGCTGGGGTTATTCCAAAAATTGTCCCCCATAATCAAGCAGGACTACTTTCCCCTCCCAATGATTTTAATCAACTTATCGTCAATTTAAAGAACCTAATACACTCTAAAGAGCTTAGGCAAAAAATGGGGACATATGGCCGAGAATTTGTCGTTAAAAATTTCTCTTGGACATCATTAGCAAGTGAAATTAATAAAATTTATACAAATCTATAAATTTTTTTATTTATTTTCATTCTTTAAGTATTATAATAGGATTATTTAGAAAAATTTGAGGAAAATTTAATGCGCATTTGTCGGATTTATAATAATTTATCTCCAAATCCGGAGGGTTTTGGAATTGGCCTCTATGAATTATCCTTAGCGCAACAAAAGTTAGGTAATGATATCTATGTAATTAATAGGACACTTTCCTCCAAAAGGATAAAAAATCTAAAATATAATAATATTTCATTTAACTTTATTCCTTTCATTCCAGAATTTAATGTGTTGAATGCTTTTATACCCTTCGGAGTCCTATCATTTTTCAGGTTAAATCAATTAATTAAGAATAAATTGATCGATTTGATACATACTCATGATATCGATACTATTTATGCTATTAGAAGAAATAAAAACGTCCCTCTAGTCACAACTTTTCATGTTGATAAAAGAGTTCAAATGCTAAGAATTAGTGGTAAAGGATTTTCTTTCTTTACTAAAATAACTGAAAATATCGGATTCCAATTTAACTATTTAATCTGGAGAAAGTCAAACGCAATCATTTGCATTTCAAGGCAAACAATGCATCGGTTAATAAATAATTATAGAGTTCCGAGCTCTAAAATATACTATATTCCAAATGGAGTAAATATAAAGAGATTTAATCCCACAATTAATTCATCAGATCTTAAATCCTCTTTAAAAATTGATCAAAATTATCCCATCATTCTATTTGTTGGGCAAATATATTTACTAAAAGGGTTAAAAGAATTAATAATTGCTATATCAAAGATTAAGAAGAGTTACCCAAGGGTGTTCTTATTGATAATAGGCAGTATTAAAGATCGGAGATATTTTAAAACGATTAAATCTTTAATAAAGAAAAATAAACTGGTTGAAAATGTAAAATTTTTAGAAAAAATTCCCTATTCGTTAATGCCTCGATTCTACAGGGCTGCGGATATCTTCATTTTACCTTCATACTCTGAAGGGATGCCTAAAGTTCTATTAGAAGCGATGGCTTCACGATTATGTGTAATTACTACTAATTTGGAGGGCAATAAGGATCTCATTAAAAATAATATTAATGGGATCTATATTGAACCTAAGAATACGTCTGATATATCAAATAATCTCTTAAAAGTATTGCAAGATAAAAAATTTAAGGAGAAATTGGCTTTGAATGCTTGGAAAACGGCACAAGAATATGATTGGTTTAATATCGCTCAAAAAATACAAGAAGTCTATGAAATAGTTTTAAAGAGATGAAAAACGAAAAGATGATTATGAATGATAGTCGGAATAGATGGAATAAACTTAGATCAAATAGGTGGGGCTCAAATTGACGCTGCAGAAATTATTAAAATAGTACAGAAAAAAAATCATGAAATTAGAGTTTTTTCAAACAGGCAGTTCAATAAGAAAAAAATGTTTGAGCTTTATGGAATAAAAGATGTTGAAGTAATTCCATTAAATCCTAAATTAAATGTGTCTTTGAATTCTTTATTATTACGTCTATCACTTAAAAAGAATCCGGTCGATTGTTTCATCAAATGTAATTGGCTGATTCCCCCTAAATCGGTCCCATACTTCAATTTTGCTTTATATCCTCACAATGTTTTTCTATATGAAAAGTTCTCCTCTCAAATCTTTTCCTCTCATTCTAAAAGGATCCTATATTGGACCTTACAAATTATTCAAGAAAGACTTCTGGATGTAAGTGGTAAAAATTCATTATGTAATATTGCTCAATCTATTTTTGTTAAAAAGCTATTCTGGTTGCTATATAAAGTTAATTACAAAGTTATTTATCCTCCAGTTTACCAAGAAGATCTATATATATCTAAAAAAGAGCCAAATTCGATTATCGCGATTGGACGTATTTCTAAGGAAAAAAGATACGATATAATAATCAGACTTGCAAAAAAATATCCTGAATATAATTTTAAAATTATTGGAGGATTTAATTATTCCAGAAATGATTTTTTAATCCTAAAAGAAATCATGGCAAATACTAAAAAATTGAAGAATTTGAGAGTTAATATTAATTTATCTCGGAAGAAATTGGTTGAATTATTATCTAAATCCCAATTTTTAATTCATTTAATGCCATATGAACATTTTGGAATGGTTATTGCTGAAGCATTAGCCTGTGGAACAACTCCCATTGTTCATCAGAAGGGGGGGCCAATTGAACTGGTTAAAAAATCACAATACGGTTCAATATTTCATAATTATCAAGAACTAATAAATAATTTCGATCAATTTTTAATTCCAAAATCCCCTAGGGAATTGAAATTAAGGGCTCAAGAATTTAGTTCTGAAAATTTCAGAAAATATATTTCAAAGCATATTTATGAATTTCTGGATTTAATAAGTGACAAAATGGCATCTTAAGTTTAAAAAGCAAAGAAAAATTTTTCTATTTTTGGATTTCACATTATTTAGTTGGTTTCTTAGCTATAATAATTAATGAAAATCAATTTTTGATAATTTTTAAAATTCCTTTTAAAGAAAATAGTTTAAATTAAAAAAGATCGGAAGAGCAC
>JABXJU010000025.1 GCA_013375405.1 Candidatus Helarchaeota archaeon | reverse complement strand
AATGCATTTATGATGAGAGACAAGGCAGGGTTAACTAGAAAATTTAAAAAGCGAACATCGTTAGTAGCACGCGCCATCAGGTCACCAATTCGCTGAAGATCATGGAAAGATTGGCTTTTCTGGAGGAGACTGGTGTAAAACTCCTTTCTGGCGTCTCGTTCCACCCGTTGTGCCAATATCTCACGAATGAGGCTGCCTGTAAGAGTCAATATCGGAACCCCGATCCCTAAGCAAAAAATGACCCAAACATAAAATATCAGAGTTTCGGTGGATCCTCCAATGAAATCCGTGATTGCCAAACCCACAACGACTATTATTCCAGAGGAAAGAACAGAAGAAAAGATTGTTGAAAAAATCGTAAAGATAAACAGATGTTTATTCGTTCCGCTAAAAAGATGGGCAGTGATCCACGGTCCGGGACCTTTATCGCGTGCCTCCCTAAAGGGATCCATTCCTAGGGAAAATTCGTCTATGTGATCTTCCGCTGTATCCGTGGTTGAGTCTGGCATTTGTATTTTCGATCTCTAAAATGAATTAATCTCTTTGCTTTTTTTGGTCACGTTCCTTTTTAATACATCGGACACCTTTGCATTTAATTCCATGAACCATGAAATCCTGAGTGCAACGGTTACAATGGATGCATTCTGCCTCAGGAAATGGTGGTCCATTCCGCCAGAGTGCTGGTAAATTCGGTTGGCGAATTAAGGGTCGACTCATTGAGCAGAATTCGATGTTTGTATCGGTTAGTATGGATTTTATTTTTTCGAAACGGTATAAACCCCCAACAAGTATAAGGGGAATCTGTGTTTCGGCATTTTCATTTAGGGCCTTCTTTATTTTTAAGGCTAATTCAAGGTTGTAAGCTTCAATACCTCGTTTTCGTAATTTTACCTGAGCTTCTGGGGGTGAGGATTTTGGTTTCTCATACAATAAAGTATCCCAAATGTATGAGGAAATTTCAAGGGCATCGAAACCAGCATTTGCAAATATTCTTGCAAGAGAAGCCGCCTCCTCTACTTCTAAACCACCTGGAACTCGGTCTGATCCGTTCATTTTCATGGTGATAGGAAAGCTCTTACCAACTCTTTTTCGGCATTCTTCCAGTAGTTTTACAACAAATTTCGCTCTATTTTCAGTACTTCCGCCATATTCATCCGTGCGTTTGTTCATGAATGGTGAATAAAATTGAGTAATTAAATAGCCATGCGCCCCATGGAATTGGATCCCATCAAAGCCAGCCACTTTAGCCCGTTTTGCAGCTTCGCCAAAGCATTCTGCAATTTCCTGGATTTCTTGGCTAGTTAATTCTTTTGAAATTTTTTTAAAAGCATGATCCTTCACTGGAGAGGAAGATATTAGTTCCCCCTGATATCCAGTCAAGAAAACTTGCCGTCCCGCATGTCCTAATTGTAGGAAAATTTTTGATTTATTCCCTATCTCATTATCAACATCATGATACGCTCCAGCTAATCTTGTTAATCCATCAATATGTGTATCAGAATAGCTGCCTAACATTTTCGGAAGTTGCCAACCATCTTCTCTAATAACACTCATCCCTGTGATGGTTAAACCGATGCCCCCACGCGCTAATCCTTCATAGACACTTATCAACTCATCAGTCACAAATCCAGTTAGGGTTGCACGACATGTATAGGTAGCGGAGCGAACAATTCGATTTGAGATCTCGAGGTTCCCAATCTTTGTAGGAGTGAAAACATGGCCAAAATCATCAGATACCATAGAATAACCTACTTATATGAATATATGTATCTAACTTATGGAATATTCAAAAGTTACCTAAGTTCTAAATTTTTGCTTACTATATTATTTAATTACCTTTTTGTAATAATTCTATACTTATTTCTATTCTTTCCTTGGATATAATGTATAAATCATCTCGCCATATTCATACCCACTCATCAAACACTGTGTTTCTTCACAATTTACATCATATTGCATTCCTAGATAATCCACAATTCCCTGCATTATTCCTTGCAAAAGTTTAGCAAACCAAGTACCATGAGTCACTCCTGGTTCTAATTCATCAATATCTTCTTTCGCTTTCGTAATGTTGTAACAAAAGGGGCAGTGCAGTATTTTTAATAAATATTTATTTACTCTATCCGCGGTAAGTTCAGCCGGGATATATTCTGGTTTTGCAAGAAAATAGGGCCATTTACTCCCTAAAACAATGTGATATATTAATTCAATAATAAATCTAAAATCAGTTAAGTTTCTAGATAGGAACGATCTCAGTGAAATACCAAAGAGAACAGGTGTTTCAATTATATCTGCAGTTACTCTAATTGACTCTTCTTTACATATTTCGGCAAATTTCTTTATAGCTGCTGAACGAGAACCGTATAAATCACTAAATTTATCTATTACAACATTACAAAGATCTGCTATTAATAAAAAGCTCGTTTTTTTCATTTTTCTATATGCTAGTCTTTTCCCAATACCCGCAACTCGTTTCCGAATCCCAGATAATTTTTCTTTTACCATTCTAATCCCTTATTTTATTATTTTTACCTCATAAATACAATTATCAGCCCCGGTACCTTTCGATTGTAATACTTTAGCAAAGAATTTATAATAATTAAATATATTGTGTTCTTTTAATAATTCAAAATATCCAATTAAGAAACCTTCGAGAGGAAAACAATTATGCAACCCTTCTACTTCAAGTGGGGGCAAATCCTCACATAATGGACATGATTGAGGAGTAATTCGATAAACTTCTTTCCTTTTGTCGAATGCAACTTTAAATTTTGTTCCCCATATATTTTTACCAATCTCCTCAAGTATTTTTTCAAATTTCTTAGATTTTGGAATAAAATATTTAAAAACATATTTTGAAACCCTATATCCGAGGTCCCATACATGTTTTTTAGCAGTTTCAAAGTCAAATTCTGTCAAAAATGTTAATAAAACACCAGGATAAACCATCCTTAAGAAAATAGTGGTTAAATTCATCTTGAAAAATTTCCGAGCGTCTCCTCTTAAGGATATATTTGAATCTTGATCAAAATCATTGTCTTCTAAATTTGAGTTTCGTTTTTCAAACCTCATTTCAATCTCACTTTCCCACTATTTCAAAATAGAGGTCTCTATTAACATCGATCTAATACAACTAGTTATAAATAAATTCTTAACATGCCTTTTTTTAAGTTTATACGCAATCATCATAATCTATTCTGAAAAAATTTGGGTAGTATATGGCTTCTCCAACAATTACAGTCTTCAGTCCTGATAATATTTACTCCTACGGGTCAATGATCATCGCAGGCGTTTTGGAAAATGCGGGATATGATGTTAAATTGACCCGAAAATATTCTGCAGATGAAGCTGGAAATTCTGATGTCGTAGGCTTTAGTTTAAGCTCCACACTTCATTTAGTTGGTAAAACTGCTGAACTGATTAAAAGTTTAAAAACCCATAAAAACCCCTTTATTGTCGTGGGAGGGCCAGTTTCCATCGTTCCTGAGCTGATTTTTAGCTGTCTTCCCAATATTAATGCAGTGGTCATTGGAGAAGGGGAAGAAACTATTCGAGATCTTGTGGAAACCGTTCGTTTAAAAAAAGATTTGGAATCCGTTGCTGGAATTGCATTTCAACATGATGGGGAAATCGTCAAGACAGAAAAGAGACCACCCTATAACTTGGAAAATAGCCCTATTCCGAAAATTCCGGATGATATTAGGGAGCAAGATATACGTGGGGCGAATGTTTACTTTGAATCACATCGTGGATGTCTTGCTAATTGTGCATTTTGTCTCATCCCTAAATTTTTCGGGCAACGGAATATACGAAGTAAAACAATTCCTCAAATTAAGCGAGAAATTCGAGCATTTGTAATTAAAGGGGCAATGAGGATAGCAATTGGGAGTGGGAATATTGCACTCTATGGCCTAGCGGATCATAAAATAAATGAAGAGAAAGTTGAGAAGATGTTAGCAACAGTTAGTTCCGTAATTCCTCCAATGTCTTTCGCTGCCCCAGATGTACGCGTAGATATGGTTCCAGATCGTATTTTGGCAGCTATCCGAAAATATACATATGGCCGAGTATTCTTCGGACTGGAATCAGGGAGCGATCATGTCCTTAAACTCATGAGAAAGGGGATTACAGTTCAAAAGATCCTTACTGCGATTGAAAAATGTGAGAAATATGGGCTCGCAATTATCGGGCATTTTATAGTTGGCTGGCCTGGCGAATCTGAAGAGCACTTTCAGGAGACAAAAGAGTTCATTGAAACGCATTCGCTTAATGATTATTCTGTGAGCCTCCCGGAGCCCATTCCAGGAACTGAGCTCGCAACGCAAATCCTAAAACTACCTGAAAAGAAAAATCCCGTATTTATTAAAGACACGACGGAATTAGGGCGTAAATATGAATTCACCGTCGCCGAACGACGATGTTTTGAATTAGGTCTTTCCGCGAGCACTTCAAAGAAGTTACCAAGCTTTCTGAGCGACCTCTTTATGAAAGAATTAATCAAAGATGCTAAGCACCAAGGTGAGGAAATTCGGCAAATGACGCGGATTCTAAAACAACACCTTACCTAATGAGTTTAAATATTAATATTTTCTTCCTCTTAGTATGGGGTTTATATGATTAGAGTGAAAAATTTAAGCAAGCACTTTGGCGATTTGAAGGCAGTAGATGGTATTACGTTTAATGTTGAAAATGGAGAAATTTTTGGCTTCCTAGGGCCCAATGGTGCCGGAAAAACAACAACTATTCGCATGTTAAGCTGTATTATTAAGCCGACTACAGGTAATGCCCATTTAAATGGATATAATATCCTTGAGAATCCGATGGACATTCGAAAAATGGTGGGAATTCTAACGGAGAATCCCTGTCTTTATGAACGGCTTACTCCAGTTTATAACTTAGATTTCTTTGGAAAATTATATGAGGTCCCTGACACGATTCGCCTCCAACGAATTGATGAAATCCTAGAGTTATTTGACCTCGATGATCGGAAAGATGAGAAAGTAGAGACCTTTTCTAAGGGAATGAAACAGAAATTAGCCTTGGCCCGAACTTTATTACATAATCCGAAAATTATTTTTCTCGACGAACCTACAGCCGCTCTTGATCCGAAAACAGCAAAAGGGGTCCGGGATTACATTAAGAAATTGAGTAGTGGAGGCAAGCATATTATCTTTGTATGTACACATAATCTGACTGAAGCGGAATATCTTTGCGATAGGGTTGCAGTTATTGATCATGGCACAATTGTGGGTATTGGAAGTCCAGAGGAATTAAGTCGAGATATCTGGAAAGGCGAACGGGTCGAAATTGTGATGAAAAATTATACCAAAACTATTGAACAGACAATAAAAGATCTAGATAACATTAAACATTTTGAATTTCAGGACCCCTACCTGAAAATTGATGTAAATGACACTTCTGTTGATAATCCGATTATAATCGAGTCCCTCGTGAAAGTAGGTGCTCAAATCATCAGTGTTGAAGTAAAACGATTTTCTTTGGAGGAAGTATATCTGAATCTCATACAAGATTAAGGAAGTGATTATGGGATGAAGAAAGCAATAGCTGTGATGAAAAAAGATTTAAAGGAAATTTCACGCAATTTCCAAGTATTTGGGGTCATGATTTTTATTCCAATTGTGTTTGGAGTCGCTCTACCAATAATTATTGCCGTTATTGCCGCAGCAATACCACCAGGTGATCCAGAAGGAAAGCTAGCACTCACTTTCATAGTTGACCTGTACGGTGGATTCATTCTAATGATAGCGGTTATAATTCCCACTGTAGTTGCCTCCGATTCTTTTGCAGGCGAGAAAGAACGAAAAACTATAGAAGCACTTTTAGCCGCACCAATCAGTGATTCTGAACTGTTTTTAGGGAAAGTTTTAGTATCCTTTGTACCAACAATCATCTTAACATATCTATCTGCTACGATCTTTTCTGTATTGGTTAATTTATCGCTAGGAACATTCTTACTTCCAGATTTGAACTTTATTTATATCCTTCTTGCGGCACCTTTAGTTGCGCTCTTAGCAATTGAATTAACGGTCTTCGTATCCGTGAAGGTCAAAGGATTCCGTGAGGCTCAACAACTCGCCGGCGTAATTATTATTCCAATTATATTAATTGTGGTTTTAAATACTATTAACATCTCAGTCTTTATCTTCCCATGGAATATCATTTTTTTTGCAGTTTTAATCGGGGCGGATATTGGGTTGTACGGGCTTGCTATCAAGAAATTTGGGCGAGAAAATATCATATCAAAAATTTAATATATGTCGTGAAATTACAGTTTCGACTTATCTTTAAATACAAAAATATAGAAATTCAAAAAATAATTAAACTCAAATAACAATAATAATTTGAATAAAGCATTTATGTCAAATACTTAGTTATAAAAAACGAGATAAGTTAATTTTATATATTACTTTCAATGGAAAATTATGTTGGGGGAAATATAGATGGAAAATACAGTTTTACAAGAGGATTCAATAAATTTCGATGATGATATTAGTAAAATTAGGGTTAATGGGTATTTATGTTATTTATGTTTCGTTATTGCTTTAATAGCAGGTATTACTATATCAGGAATTTTTAATCCTGATTTTGAAATGCGTTATAACATTACTACATATTCTCTTTTGAATCAAATAATTGGGATTATATGCGTATATACTTGTCAATTGATAATATTTATTCAAGGGATAAAAATTTTGGTCCATCATGCAAATAGTGGGAGAAGATTATGGTTTTTATCCCTTAGTTACCTTTCTGTGTTTATAATAGTTGGACCAGCTCGTTACGTTTTATTGGCTGGTAGTATAGATTGGGAGATTATTGCAACTGAAGACTATCTAATTCGACAAGCCTATCTATCTAATCCTGTTCTTTTGATCTGTCATTTAATTTATGCCTTCAGTATTTTAGGGCTCACTATTGCATTTGCATCTCTATTATTAATTTTAAAGAAAAGGTATGGGATTGTAAGCTTCAGGACTGCTAGCATTTTATATTTTTTTCAAATTGGATATTTTCTAAGCCTAATATTTGCTTTATTTGATTGGCCCCTCTTCAATATGCCACATGGTATGAATTCTGTCTTGCAATTGGGCGCCTTTCTGGCCTATATTGGTTTTTTAAATATCGGGGACGGATTACTTAAAATTGACAGAAAATTGTTAAAAAAATTGGTTCTGGAAGAGAGTTTATAGTTTATTTTGAAAAATCTTCATTTCTAGAGTACTTATTCTCTTAATGCCTGTCTCCGTTACCACGTACCGCTGGTATTGTATCACCTAGATAGCTATAACAGTTTACATCGGATACATAACCTTGGTAAAATGCACCAATATCATATCGTACTAGTTGGTTTCGCTCCACTTCAATTCCATAATTTATTTAATAATTCCCTTTACACGCAAAATCTCCTTCATTTTCCATGTCATGATATCATAATATCGATCCCGATTAGTGTTTGGATCAAAGAGGTAAATCCGTGTATACCGCCATTTCTGATGTGAGTTCATTTCTCGCCATTTACGTATCTTTGAAACAATCTTTAATGTAAAATTTGTATGTGTCGTGAAATTACCGTTTTACGACATAAATTCGTTTTTTTATTTCAAATCTATTTTTTTTCTAGTTGAGTAGGCACTCCACTTTTATGATAGAGTGTAAGAATATCCTCTAATTGGGGGATCGTTGAATTCAGAGCCCTCTGATAATCAAAAGCGCCCTTACTTTCAATAACTAGGTGCAACAAATTTTTGGTATAACCAATTTTCGATTGAATTTCATGTATATAGCCCCCTGCTAATCCCTCAAACAGTGCATCA
Organism: Candidatus Helarchaeota archaeon; assembly: GCA_013375405.1. Next base: position 22,902 of record JABXJU010000025.1, on the reverse strand, counting down.
ATATCCACTATAATTTTCTGTTCAATTTTTACTATTAACGAAAAACTTTCTTCAGGGGATAGTGTTCGGGTCTTAAATGTCTCGATAATGGCTTCTAGGGTGGTAAATTTTTTTTCTTTCATTTCTAAATATACCTGTTTTAATTGCGGGCAGCGGGTTCCAGAATAGTGCTTCAATATATAATTTCTGAAATATTTTCTTCTGGGACATAAAAATTCGTTCTTTGGTGTTGTTCCCATACCGAAAAGGGAATTCTATAAAATAACACTCTTTTAGGAATCTTAATGCGGTGTAAATTTTCTAGGCGGGTTATTTCTTCAGCTTCGACGAAAGGTTTTAGTGTTAAATCTTCTAATTCATTTAATACTTCAGGTAAATTTTCAAAGCAATAGTCCTCTTTGTCGACAATATTTAAAATATCCTTTAAAGTGGCAATATCCTTTTTATCAATGATATAATTTTCTGCGAAAACTAAACAATCATAATTTTTAAACCTACCAAAAACATCTCTAATTAAGCGAATCCGAGTCAGGATTCCTAAGAACTCCCCCGAAAGGGTATAAAATTGAAATTCGGTTAGTTTATTTAAATCAAAAGTAACAAGGATTGCATTCTCTATAAGTTTAGCGATTACAAATAATTCACATCGTTCTAGTTCATTCTTGGCTGCAAGGAATTTAGGAGGTTTGTTGAGATCAAGCATTCGTAATGTACTTGCCAATTTATTGTATTCTGTTACATTAGAAACGAGATATTTATCTTGTAGGCAGGTTGGAATCTTGTCGAGTTGGACATCGATCCAACCTTCTTCTAAATAGAGTTCAAGTTGTGCATCCTCGAATTCAATAAGTTCAAAATCTTGATCTAGGCTGACGCGTCTTACGTAATCGGAGTATTGGCCTAAAAATAGATTCTTAGCCACGTTCAGGAGGCCATCTGAGTAAAATTCGTCTATGTCAATATACATATTTTCCTCAATTATTTAAGGTGCATCTCACTTAATTTCTTTTTCAATGAGTTACTTCACTTTAATAGAAGCTTTCGCCATTACTTTTTCGTAGCCTAATTCTGAAAAGGGACAGACTTTAAGGCAAATACTACACCCATGCGTCTTAAAGAACTGAGGGAAACATTTATCACCATCGATATTTTGAAGATATTTACCATCAGGGGATTTAAGCTTTTGATTACCCGGTAGAATTGCCTGGGTTGGGCAGTTTTTTATACATTTACCACAAGTTTCACAATATTCTCTTATACCGAACTGGGTATTCTTTGTCGGAGGTAAAGGATCGGCATCAGTTGCAATCATCGATAATCGCTGTCGAGGGCCAAACTCCTTTGATATGAGTACGCCACTATAACCAATTTCACCTAGTCCTGCCTTCTGGGCCATTGGGGGGTACAGCACTGGGCCCCCGAAGGGATGAAAAGCTTGTGCTTGGTAGCCCCGTTCTCGGAGGTAAGCAGCTAACTTAATCGTTGCAAATCCAAGTTCGGCATAGATACGCATAGCTTCATTTCCTGCAGGGGGTTCTGGGGCTTGATCGATTGCCTCTTTTTTCATTTCCATTCCTAAAACAATTGCATTATCAAGAACATTATTCTTTACTCGATAACCAGTCATTTCTTCTTCAAAAATAAAATATTCATCAACCTCAGTAAAGCCAATTAAATCAAGACCAATAGACTTGGTAAAGGTGATTAGATCATCCCAAAACTGTTGGTTTATAGGGACTTTAGGTGAATCAATTTTTTGATTAAGTTTTTTCCATTTTCTGGCTTGATTTAAACCAGTAAGGGTTCGTTCAACATGTCTCATGTGTTCTTTGATTAGACCTTTCTCAAGACGGGCTCTTCCCATCTGAAATTTACTCATATCGATAAAGTTTTGTTTTAAATGACCTTTAGCGCTTTTTATAAAATCAACTCCTTGCATTTAAAGCCGATTTAACCAATATTTCACTTTCTCTATGATTTCTTCCACTTGGAATTGGGGCACAGTCTGTCCCCGTATGACACCTGTAACGATATCAATGATGTATCCCTTCGTGGTGGCTTTTTGTGGTTGAGTGGGACGAGTTGGGATACCGACTTTGGCAAAATCTTCAAACCCAACGGGAGCTTGACATATAATGATCGCGGGGATCTCCACATTTTTTAAAAAACGCCGGGCTTTATATACGAAGTGCCCAGGGACATTTCCTAAATGGATAATTGCCATGCGATGGCGTGCAATTTGGTCTTCTTCTTCAGGCGTAATTCCAGAAACACCCGCACCTGGCATTGCCCCTCCCGGCATATCTTCTGTGGGGCCAATTCCTGCGCGCATGATGAGGACACTGACTTGCAAGCCAGCTTCGCGTAAGCCATATGTAATTTCACAAACCGGTTTAGTAATGTGCCGTGGAGACGGTCCCATACTTAAGATAATAATATCTGGTTCTGCAGCTTCTGAAAATGTTGCACGTTGAGCTAATCCCCCCCCTAAACCTAACCCTGCAGTTTCCCTGCAGTCGATTATTTGTGTCTGTCGTCCAAGCTTTGAGTTAAAGGAGTTTCTCTTACACCCCGGACCGTACAGACCAGGTGGGCGGTCCTGATTAGGTTGATGACGCCTTTGACCTTCTTTTCTATCCTGAGTCATTCTTCTCGCTCTAGAATATCCTTCCTAAACACCAAACTATAACCTCGGACATGGTCCATTGTGGTTTTTTGATACTTTGTAAAACGTCCAGCGCCTATTCTATACCCAAATTCAAAAATATTATCCGCAGCCTCCCTAATGGGTATAATAATCTGTGGGGTTTCAATTTCAATATAGAATTTCCCCACTTGAATATCCAAAATGATTTCTTGGCAATCTCCAACTTTAATACAACGTTTTATGAGATCATATGTTCTGGGACCATGCATAATTACCTTCGTAATGCCATCAATTTGGCGTAAGGCATTTAAAAAGTCTGCAACTGTTTCATCTGAACAAAATCGATTAGGAAATATGACAACTTCAGGGCTGTAGGAGACATCATTTTCATTCAATTCTGACATGGAAACCCGACCAACCTTGTTCTAAATTACATTTAATCATTTTAATACGAGTCATACTCTTCTATTTAACATATAGAAGGTCAAATTAGCGAATTTAACTTTTCTCTTTTTTCTCTCTTATTAATCTCTAACCAAACTATCTATTAAATCCTTTCTAAATCGGAGAATTTAAATAATAAATCCGTGGTAATTACTAATCGTTGATGATAATCATATTTGCGATTAAAAAAATTAGAGAGACGAGAGAAAGATGGTAGCAGAGGAAAATTATTTTGTAAAAGTAGATAATATTAGCAAAGAGTTCAAGCGAGCTATTTATTCGATCAAGGATATTTCCTTTGTGGTTCGAGAAGGACATAGTTTTGGGATTCTTGGCAAGTCTGGTTCTGGCAAATCAGTTTTAATGCATACCCTTCGTGGTACAAAGGGCTTTGCGCCGACTCATGGAAAAGTTTTCTATCGAATTGCGCATTGTGAAGCGTGCAACTGGGTTGAATATCCCAGTAAAGCCACGGCACCCTGCCCAAAATGTCAAGGTCCAATGGTGTTAAAAATTGTAGACTATTGGGAGGAAGAAGAAAAGGCCTCAGAAATTTTTCATGGGATTTATAACCGTACTTCCATCATGTTGCAGCGGACTTTTGCCTTATTTGGAGAATATCCAGTCGTAGTAAATATCTCGAATGTCCTTGCGAAAGCCGGTGTGTCAGAAAAAAAGAAACAGGGTCGGGCTCTTAGGATCTTATCGCAAGTCAAACTAACGCATCGTGCGCTCCATCTAGCACGCGATCTCTCGGGAGGGGAGAAGCAGCGGGCCGTATTCGCCATGAGTCTTGCAAAAAATCCATTGTTATTTCTAGCTGATGAGCCGACAGGGACTCTAGATCCAATCACCGCTGAAGCAGTCCATAGTATTATGAAAAAAACGGTGAAATCTGGAAACCTCTCGCTTGTCATTACATCACATTGGCCTCACGCAGTTGCTGAGCTTTCAGATGAAGCCATATTACTCGAACGAGGAGTAATAACTTCCCGAGGCGATCCGAAAGACGTTGCAAAAACCTTTATGGATCAATTAGAAGAAACGCATTATGAACGTAAACAAATTGACCATCCTTTGATTAAAATGGAGGACTGTGTCAAGTGGTACTATACTTTCGACCGTGGAATCATCAAAGCCGTGAATGGGATCACTCTAACAATTAATGAAGGAGAAATTTTTGGATTGGTAGGAGTTTCAGGCTCTGGAAAAACATCATTGTCTCACATGCTTATTGGATTACGTCCCATTACAAAGGGTAAAATTTGGATCCGTATTGGCGATGATTGGATTGACATGAGTGTTCCGGGGCCAGGGGAACGAGGGCGTGCAACCCGTTATATGTCAATCCTTCACCAAGAATACTGTCTCTACCCACATCGTACAGTCCTCGAGAACTTAACTGGTGCTATTCGGGCGCGGGTGCCTGAAGAACTCAAAACTAAAAAAGCATATGATGTACTCTATGCTGTAAATTTCACGAGTGAGGAAATTGATAGTATTCTCTACAAATTTCCTGATGATGTCAGCGAAGGAGAACGGCATCGGGTAGCAATCGCCCGTGTATTAATCAAAGAACCGAAAATAGTACTCCTGGATGAACCCACAGGAACTGCAGATCCCTTGACGCGGTTGGAAATAGTTCGATCAATTCACAAATCTCGAGAAGATCTTGAACAAACTTACCTCATTGTCAGCCATGATATTGATTTCATCCTTGATGTCTGTGATCGGGCAGCGTTAATGAGAGCTGGAAAAATAGTTACTGTTGGAGAACCTGATCAAGTTATTCAAACTATGAGAGAACAAGAGAAAGCAATGACTTCATAATTATTATTGGGGAGATAATGCTCTGAACGATGATTTCATAATAGAGATGATAGAATCCCTTATTCTTTCTGAATTTGAACCAAAAGATTATGGGCTTTTTGATCAACAAATTCTAGGGCTTGAATTATCTCCTGAAGAAATTAAAGAAACTCTATCGCGCATTCTTCAAACCAAAACTCAATCATTTCAAAATAAAGTTACCCGCCTCTTGCAAGAAGGCAAACAACATTTATTAGAGCTAGCTTTTAAACGTGCGAAAAAGCGCTATAAAATAAAGATAGCATTACGGTATTCGCTGTCTGAACAACGGGATATGGGGGAATAATTGCCTTAAAAATTAAATATTTTAATTCAATAGTATAAATCAATAATTAAAGAGATAGACTGGAGAAAGCGATATGGCGCGATGGAGATGTAAAATTTGCGGCTGGGTCTACGATGAAGAAAAAGAAGGTACGCCTTTTGACCAACTCCCAGATTACTGGAGATGTCGCAAATGTGGAGCATCTAAAGACAAATTTGTGAAAATATAAGGTTTTATTTTATCAATTCTTTTTTAAAGATATTTGTGATTTTGAAAGCAGTCTGACACAGATGTAATCTCTGAAATTTGATTGTTTAATTTCTGCAATTTCATCCAAACGGTAGTTACCAATCTTAACGTATGCTATCTTCTCTTTAAATTGAGAATATGGTAATTTGATTCGAAGTCCGCGAATTTGAGGCACGATGGGTGTGGGTGAAAATACACTTTCTAGTTCTGGCACCTGACGCTCAATCTCTTCCTTAACCGCGAAGGATGGTAAAATAGGGGGGTCACGTTCTAGTGATTCGCGAACCTTTTCAATGGCGTGGGCTATATTTACACCAATTTCACGAAGTTTTTCGAGTTCTTCTAACCGTCTAAAGCGGTATGGGAGGCGTCCAATCTTACTGACATAATGTTCTGCATAAGGGATTGAGTCTAGTTCTGGGCCACCAGTGATTACAAATGGGACCGTAATATCTTTATAGAGTTTCCACTTATGCTCCTTGAGACAATGTTCAAAATTGCCGAAAACGAAAATGGCGGCGTCGTGTTCTTCAATGATATTTTTCTCACGGGTCGAAATTTGGGCAGTACGCTGTCCCACCCCTCTCGCCAATCCAATCATATTGGTTTTTGCACCCATGCGACGCATAAATTCTGCAATATCACATAAAACATGTGGTAAATGATGTCGGGCAATAGTTGGAGATACTACTGCAACTTCAGTCCCTAATAGCGGTTGAATCTTTAAACTTCCGCGTAACTCCAATACTTTTTCTCGGATGAGGGGAATATCAGCTGCATTCGGAATCGTGAAGGTGATGGTGCTTTCTTGTGCTAGGATTTTTTTTTGTATTACCCACCCGCCGAGATCTTCAATTAATTCTACTAGAAGCTCGTGCTTATGTGCACCACCTTCGAATATAAAAGATTCCACACTCATTTAACGCTCTCCTGGAATTCGTGTGTTTTCCATGGTACGATTTTTTTCTCTATCTTTTTCGGTGTTTGCTTTAATTGTTCAAGATAATCTGCTGGGATTTGTACAGGAGGATTTTTTAATGCATTTTCCGCTTTCTGAATCCATTCGGGTTCAATAGGATTCTCAGAAGCTATTATAGTTATGTGTCCTTTCTCGAGGCTTCTTTTCCGTACCCGAAATCCTTCAGGGATGATGCGATTCAATGCATCGAGAATTTTATTCATGATGCGATCTCGCGGATTAACAGCAATCATATGTTCTAATTCTTCCGCAGTAATAAGATTTGGAATGATGAGGTTCCAACGATCAATTTGTGTTATGTTTTCCCGGCCAAATTTCGTCCAGAGGAGCTTTAACAGATCAGGGGCGTAACTTTCATCTTCAATGACAACGTGAATCCCCTCCTCCTCTAGACTAAGGGACGCAATATCAGAAACACGAACCGGTGATGCGACTAGACGCAATTCACCTGCAAGATAAAAGAACGGTTTTTCAATATCAATTAAAATTCGAATGGATTGAACAGCCCCGGCAAGGGTTAAATCTGTAAAAACATGATCTGCAATCACTTTATAAGAAATAATACCAAAATTGAAAGGATCTGATTGATCTAAATTTTCAACAAATATCTTTTCTGCCATTCTTCTTTCACTTAGAAATTAAACCCGAAGTTAAAAGAGCCGCACCTACTGCTCCTGCAAACGGGGAGTGTTTCGGAACATTAATTTCGCGTCCTAATACGTCTTGCATCTGTTTGACCAATCCTTTCACGAGGGAAGTGCCTCCTACTTCAATGACTGGATCCCTCAAGTCAATTTCCTGTAATTGTTGTGTGAAGACTTGTTCGGCAACACTACGACAGGCAGCTGCAGCGACATCAGCTTTATCAAAGCCCTCAGCAAGTTTAGAAACCATATCTTGGATTCCGAAGATACTACAGTAACTGTCAAGAATAGCTTTTTCTGGATCCCCTTGTAAAGCGATCTCACCGAATTCTAAAATAGGGACTCCTAATCGAGCAGCAGCGAGTTCGAGAAACCGTCCAGAACTTCCGGCACATATTCCTCCCACTGTGAATGCGTCAGGAATGCCGTTTAAGAGAGTTATAACTTTATTATCAAGCCCGCCAATATCGATAACTGTTGCCTCACCTTTTTGCCGATCTGCTAGAAATACAGCTCCTTTTGAATTCACGGTCAACTCTTCTTGTATTAGATCCGCTTTGTATTGCTTTCCGATTATGAATCGGCCATAACCCGTCACGCCAATACCCTCGATCTGATTCATCTTCATTTTAGCTTCGTCTAATGCCTCTTCGGTGACTTTTTTCGCAGTATTCGCAATTTCATGTGTGGGTTCCCATCCAATACCGATAATTTCATTATCTTGCATGATAACAGCCTTAGTTGTCGAAGACCCGGAGTCAATTCCGAGGGTAAGTCCTTCTTGCTTCTGTCTTGCGAGCAGTACCTTCTGTTTCACGACCGTAGCTAAGGCTTCCAACCGGATTACTAATTCGCTCGTTTTTGGATGCTCCGTGAAGGCATACATGATTACTGGGAGATCACTGTACCGTTGAAGATAGCGACGGATTTCATGACGCGCTAAGGCGCCTTCGGCGCATCGAAAGCACGTGACGATGAAGGCGGCGTCGGCATCCGAAATTTTTTGTGCGATCGCCATAGCCCGGGCAATCATCAATTTTAAATTTGCACTATCCACCTCTAGTCCAAAATCATTGGAGGATTTCTGGATAAACTCTAAATCAACCTCAGGGTAGACCAATTTTGCCCCAACAATGCTTGCTGCGTGCTCCAAATTGTGCTGGATGCCACTCCATTCCGTGCCACAACTTATTTGGGCGATCTTGATTTCAGTCACTTAATCCCCGAATCTGTCTAACTTATCTATTCACTTCTTTATTGTATAAACAAATTGCAACTTTTGAAATAAAACTTTTCTAATCCTTTCACTAATTAATGTTGTAGAAATGTCCTCTGAAATTTTAGCTATAATCGCAAAAGAAATGGATATTTCCAAATTTATTAAAAATTGGAAACTATTATCGCCCTTCGAGACGTTAATACGAACCCTCTTGTCACAAAATACAACAGATAAAAATTCGCTTGCAGCGTTTGACAACTTACAAGTTAAGTTCAAAAATATTACGCCTGAAATACTCGCAAAGGCAAACCAAAGCGAAATCCAAGAGGAGATTCGCATCGCGGGTCTGCACAATCAAAAGAGCAAACGAATTATAGAGATTTCTCAAATAATTTTTTCCGAATGGAATTCTGATTTTTTATTCATCTATGATTTGCCCCTCGAAGATGCTCGTAAGAAATTAATGAGCCTTCCCGGGATAGGAAATAAAACGGCGGATATCATACTGAATTTTGTTGCCAAACGGCCGATTCTACCTGTGGATACTCATATCACTCGAATTAGTAAACGAATTGGGCTTGTCCCGCAAAATGCCAAATATGATGATGTTCGGCAAGCGATCGAGTCACTTATCTCTGAAGAACAAATTTTCACTATTCATGTCTCTCTCATTTTTTTTGGACGCCAAGTATGCAAAGCCATTAATCCTCAATGTCCGACATGCCCTGTAAATCACCTCTGCCCAAAAATCATCGTCGTAAAGCAAAAAAAAGGTAAAAAAGCTAAAAAGTAGATGTAAATAGAAAATTTTTATGAATGAAGATTAAAATAGATTCAGTTAAGTAGATATTTTTGTTGAGAAAAATGTTTTTAGAAGGTACTTTCCACGTTCTGTGGATTTATATCATATTTGGACTTGTTTTATGCCTTCCACCCTTGTTATTACCCCCATGGAAATCCCTTGTACACTATTTTAATAAAAGAGAAATTTCTAGAAGAAACTCACTCAGGATATTTTTGATTGTATTTGGATTAGCCCTTGCCATAACCGCAATGGTTTTTATGTGCCTACATCATCCCTATTTCTTTGAGCTGGAGTTTTCCACTTTTGACGCAAAATACCTATTTTTCAATTTCTATACGTTATTTTCTTTTATATTATTGCCGGCGGGACTCGCATTGGTAGGTTGTGCATCATATATCAAATATTCATCGAATCTTAAACTTGGAAATTTCTTTATAATAACTGTTGGACTGCTTGCGCTAGGGCTGGGCGGATCTTTCTTACATGATATTTTCTGGTGTGGGACAAGGACAGATCTTTTCACCCACTCAGTCAATTCTGGTTATGATCTCGAATGGTGGCGGGATTTAGTAAGCGTAACATCCAAGGATTACCGTGTGTTTGGCTTTTACATGATTGTATTAACAATTATACTCTTGATTTTTGCCTCCATAATGGGGTGGAAACATGAGGGATTTCTTGAAAAAAAACATGATAGGAATACGAAAATATCTATTATTTTGTTCTCAACATTGATCTTCATAGTTTTAGGCTTCTCGTTATATGTTATGGAGTATTGGAGGATTTTCACATTCATTCCAGCGTTTCTTTCTACGTTTCTCGGAATACCATTCTCATTATTTTTATCATATCATTTAGGAAAAAAATTAGCAACATAAACACTTGGTTCAGGTGGAACTATCAGAAAAGTATGCTGTTCTCCTTTCACATCTCTAATCCAACGATATAGCAAAAGATAATTAATAAATAATGTAACAGTAAGTTCAATGGTAGATAGTAGTATTATTGATAAATTCTTTAATCCAAAGTCCATTGCTGTAATCGGGGCAAGTAGGAAGCCATATGGTGCTGCGCATACAATTCTCTCGAGTGTTATATATAAAAATTATGCAGGGGACATTTATTTAGTAAATAATTCAGCTTGTGGCGAAAAACTCTATGAACGACCACTATATAAAACCATTTTAGATTGCCCAAAAGTTGATTTAGCATTTATTGTTGTTCCTGGTAAATATGTGAAATCGGTGATAGAGGATTGCATTGAACTTGGAATAACTAATGGTGTTATAATTTCATCTGGATTTAAGGAATCTATTTTATATGATGAATCAAAGGTTAAATTAGAGAAGGAAATTCTAGCGCTTGCTCGGGAAAATGGGCTTAGGCTTATTGGCCCAAACTGTAATGGAGTTATTAACCTTCCCACATCTTTCTATGCGTTCTTCGGTCCAAGATTGAAGGTTCAGCCGGGCCATTGCTCCTATGTTACACGGGGAGGAACTGCAGGGGGATTCATCCTCATGGGCTCGGCACAATTTGGGCGAGATTTAGGGGTTAACAAGCTCGTAAACATCGGAGATGCTTGCGATCTGACGATTGGGGATTTCATTCAATATTACGAGCAAGACCCGCTAACCAAAGTGATTGGTGTTTACACTGAAGGAATAACTAACGGTTCTAAATTGTTACAAATCCTAAGAAAAGTAAAAAAACCCGTAATTTTCTATAAATCAGGACAAACCACTGCGGGACAACGTGCGGCATTATCACACGTGGGCGCGATTGCCAGCGCTGAAACAAGTTCCATTTATCAAGGATTCATCACACAAGCAGGAGTAATTCCTGCCAATTCACTGGAAGACATGTTAGATCTGGCTGCTGCCTTTAGTCATTCCGTTTTACCCCAAGGAAATAAAATTGGCATCTTCACCTTTGGAGGTTCCTTAGGAGTCATGATGACAGATGCTGCAGAGAAACATGGATTAAATGTGGCTCCACTTAAACAAGCACTGATTGAAACTTTAAATGATTTATTGCCAGAATATTGGTCTCATTCTAATCCCATTGATATTACAGACGGCGGTTCTGTCTATAATCCTAGTATTATTTTAAAATTATTTGCTAGGATCCTTGAAGAATATGATTCCCTCTTTCTCATTACCCCCGTTTTTGAAAACGAACAAATTTGGGACTATAAAAAAGGGGAAATGAACTTTCGTAACATGTATCGCGAATTTATAAAACAAAATGTCAGGCGATATAAACGACTCACCCAATCAGCGTCTGGCGCACCCAATCAGAACACTCGATCTGGAAAGCCTATTTTTGTGTTAGGCGAATACGGAAAAATTTCGGATCTTTTCTATAAACATGGAATTCCCCTATATGAATCTTTTGAGCAGATGGCTAAAGCTTTTGCCGGATTGCTTTTATATACGAAAGTACTGAAAAAAAAGAAGATAATGAATAATGACGGAAGAATCTCCTTGGACATCATTTGATGTCGCGATCAATTTGATTTTATTTGTAATTTTAATTGGATTTTCGATCTACATTCTGATAACCAAATTTGCATGGATATATCTTATTATCTGGGTCGGAGCGCTTCTACTGTATATGACATGCGGCAGATATGTGACATGTCGACATTGCGATTACCTAGGGAAACCTTGTCCAAGCTGGTGCATGGGAATCATCGGAGCTAAATTAGGCTTTAAACGATCTGAAAAGAAAAGTTTTTGTGAAGAGGGAATATTAAACCTTGTGTTATTTGATATATCGTTTTTGATCATTGCAATGATAATTCCCATTATCGTTTATGTTGTTCAATTAGTGACTATTGGATTACTAATTTTCGACTGGGTGATGTTAATTATCTATATTGTACTTGTAATCACTGCCTTGGTTGTACATAATGTATCTGGTTGTAGGAAATGTAGCATCGATTGCTGTCCCCTCAGTCCAAAGAAATAAGTCCTAACTCCAACTTTAAACCAGACCTAACGTAGTTAATAAAGAGGAATGGGAAAAATTAAACTTAAAAGTTAGAATTTATAATAAATTAACTTGATTATATGTCCTTGCATGGATTGAACTGTCCAAGATGTGGCGGACCAGTATCCGTATTCTGGGGGCGGGATTTCCGTAAATTTGCGATGACGACGCCAGGGTATCGGGATCGGGAGTGGGCGTCCTTTAAGGCAAAATGTCCATATCATGGGACCTTTAAATTGAGATTGAGTGTTGCTGATAAAGTGTCTTGGTTCGACCAATTTACTGAAGCTATGCTAAGATGCATGAAATGTGAAAGAATTGGTACGATCGCAAATCTACGAGATAAAGGTCAGTGGTTATTATTCAATATCATGTGTCCCGAACATGGGTTATCAGGAACTAAAAGAATTGTATCGTCTTTATTTTATTTAGTTACACAACTCCAGGAACAAGGAATAAGCTACAAGGAATATATGCAAACTCAACCTCCTGGCAGCTATACTCTATGTCCGAACTGTAGACATGTAGTGGAACCAAATAGCAAATTCTGTGGTAAATGCGGCACCTCTGTAATGCCCAGGTAATATGTTGGGTGAAATTGTGGTCAGGGAAAAAGTAGCTCCCGAATATCTCGAGGATGAGCGTGAGTACGAGCCTGAACATTGGGACCATTTTCATCGATTACGAACCATCGCTCAACCTGTTCTTGAGGCATTAAAGACATTGACACCACTGTTACATGGATCTATCGCGAGGGGAGATATTACAAAAAAAAGTGATATTGATGTCATAATTCCTCGCCAAGTTAAAGAGTTCCAAATTAATGTGGCGATGGATTCTGTGCGTTTTGATCCAAGTGAGCGTTGGATCGTCCAAGCTACACCTTTATCAGCCATTAAAGGTGTTTTAGTTTATTCTTCATTGCCAGAATTGAGTGTGACGTTCCCCTTGATTCCATTTTATCCCCGAGAACATGAATTTTACTCTTTTGGGGGCACCCTCAGTTCTACTGAACTAACTCAAGATATTAATATGCGAGTTCCCGGCGTGGATAAACGCCTTCTTTTCATCGAACCAACTGAAACAGGTCATAGAGAATATCGAGTGACTTCGGATAATGCTAGTGTCATCGCAAAAATTCTCAATATCAGCATTGATACTATCCTTGAACGAATTAGAGTCTTAGAACGTCGAAGTGAAAAAGGACGCACAGGTATTTTTAAAAAAAGACTGTTAAAGCCGTCTGAAGCTTTCGGTGCAGTCCTTAAAGAAATCGCCGAAACAGATCCTGCTTCCCGTCGACGAATCAAACGGAAAAAAATTTAAAACCTAAGGAAAAATCGTCTAAAAATTTTAAAGGAAAATTAGAAAAGAAAAAAGTTTTACATTTTAAGAACTACTTCAGCTTCAACAATCTTGTGAGCTTCGAGTTCGCGAATTTTCTTACGGATTTCTTCTATTGCTTGCGGATAGGCTTGCATATAAGGTGCCAAGGAAGTATATTGCTCCTCTCTGGTCATGGTCGTAGGAAGTCCACGGGGACCATTATACATGATATGTCGGGTTTGTTGTAACTGTTGGAGATAATTTTGTAACCACTCAATTTGTTCATCGATTGAATCCATCTTTGATAATAATTTTTCAATTTGATCTAAGTTAAAACCAGGGGTTCTCTTGCAGCTCTTGCCACCCTTTAAGAACCGTAAAGCCCGGTCCTGATGCATACATTTACTTGAATAATGATGAAATGAATCGACTAAAGCTTGTTCTAATCGAGCTTTTAATTCTTTCTCGGCATCTAATTCATTCTCTTCACAAATTTCTTTAAATAATTCAAGATACTTCTTCTTGACTTCCACATTAATTAATTCTTCTGCGGCCATCTTTTTCTTCACCTATTTCAAGTTTTTTTTCATCTAAGATATTATACAAAATGGAACCATTTAAAAAAATTGAAAAATTGATTTTTCCTAATTTTGACAAAATTTTTTTCAAAAATGTTTTTATGACAAGAAAATTATTAGCACATTAGAATTTGTTTTAAAGGATTTGATGAAAAAAATTGTCAACTTTTTGATAAAAAAATTGTCAAAGTTCTATTTCTGAAAATTTTACCTAGTAAGGTATGATAACAATGATTGATATTTACACGATTTTGGCACATCCATTACGGCAGAAATTATTGCAGATAGTAGAGAAAGAAGGATATATCTCTTATTCGGATTTAATGGAAAAGCTTGGGCTCGAAACGACAGGGCAATTAAATTTTCACTTAAAAAAGCTCGGAAATTTGTTAGGTAAGGAGAAGAAGGCATATTACCTTACCGAAGAAGGCAAAAAAATTATGCAAATATTTAACATAAATAAACGCCTTCTTGAGGGGGAAGATCTCGAGCATCTAGATACGCGGAAGAGTGAAATCAACCGGGTGGGAGTGGTCATTTGTGACTGCTATACGGAAATATCTTCTACAATTGATGTGCAAGCACTAGAGAATTATACGAAAAAAATCCCGGGTGTTGTGTCCGTAAAATTACTGGATAATTTATGTCAAGTTAAGAATTTGAAGGAAATCACAGATTGGTGTAAAGATAATTATTTGAATAAAATTGTAATAGCTGCCTGCTCACCAAATTCACATAAACATATATTTCATAGGATATTTGAGGATGTGATTGATCATCCAAATATTGAGATCGCGAATATTCGCGAACAATGTGCATGGGTGCATCAACCTGATCCGGTGGTGGCATTAAAAAAGGCACAAATTTTGATTGAGGTAGCGGTCGAAAGGGTTAAACTGCAGAAAAGTGTGCAAGTTAAGCGGGTAGAGGTAGAAAAAAGCTGTGCAATTCTAGGTGGGGGAATTGCAGGAATGACCCTTGCCCTAAATTTAGCAAGGGCGGGAATTAAAGTTTATTTGATTGAGAAATCGCCTACTCTAGGAGGTAAGGTAGCGCTTTGGAGCCGGATTTATGGGATGGGGGATTGTTCGATCTGTTTTCTCTCGGAGCTAATCGGAGAGCTGGTTCAAGAAGAAAATATAGAGATTTTATCAAAGACAGAAATTGTAAAAGTATCTGGTGAGGTTGGGAATTTCACAATTGATTTAATTAAAAAGCCACGGTTCGTGGATGAACAGAAATGTACTGGTTGTAAGCAATGTACTTATCTGTGTCCAATTGAGAAGAGTAATAAGTATGAGTTTGGGCTCAGCAATCGGAAATTGATTTATATCCCCTTCACTCAAGCATACCCCTATGTGGCAGTAATTGATCGAGAGGATATTGAGACGTGTCACCAATGCCGAATTTGTGAAAAAGCTTGTGTCAATAATGCAATTGACTTGAATCAGAATCCCGAAAAGATCCGGATCAAGGTAGGGGCGAAAGTAGTGGCAATTGGAGCAGATTTATATTATGATATGAAGGGGGAATTAAAACGGTACAAATATAATCCCCAAAAGGACATCATTACATCTCCAGAATTCGAGCGGATATTAGCATCTGGTGGTCCTACAGAGGGGGAAATTTTAAAATTATCTGATAATGAATCCCCGATTTCAATTTCCATATTTCAAAATGTAGGTCCTCCAAATTATGCCGCACATTTTAGCGATCTTGTCGCGTTGAAATATTTAGATTTTATTAGAGAGAAGCTACCATTTTGTAAGGTGGATATTTTTTATGATTTATCTAAAATAAAGGATAAATTCAAGCTGCTCCTCGATCCAAACGATCGGAGGGTTCATTATGTTCAGGAAATTGAAATAAAAGAAATAAAGGGAGGGCCTAATATCATAATTACTAAAACGAAAGATGAAAATAACGTTACTGTTTCCCATTCATACCCAAGTGATTTAATAATTTTGAACGTTAACATAGTTCCGAATAAGGATTTGAAGGATTTACGGAAAGTACTAGATTTTTCGTTAGATGATAACGGGTTCATGAGTGGGGAAACTTTTGCATCTGGTATATATGGTGGAGGAACAGCAATGGGACCATCAGGCTATAATTCAACAATCGCACAAATGAATTATGTGGCATTGAAAGTTATTTCATTGTTATCACAAGATTATTTAACCTCAGAATCCAGTGGTATTGAAATAGTTAATGAGCGGTGTGGTTTATGCGGATTATGTGTCATTTCCTGCCCATATAATGCCCTTACACTTGAATCCGATAAGGTAATGATAGATAAGTTTAAATGCAAGGGATGTGGGATGTGTGTGAGTGTATGTCCCACGAAATCACTCGAAATGAATATTGATAGCACTGAAAAAATACAAAAAACTATTGAAGTTCTTTCGAAAGCTAAAGCAAAACCGAAGATTCTTGCATTTTGCTGCCACTCATGTGGATATGGGGCGGCGGATGAAGCGGGGCTGAAAAAAATACAGTACAATCCAAATACATTCATAATTGAGGTGCCATGTTCTGGGCGAGTAGATACCAATTTTATCCTCCATGCGTTTGAATGTGAATTTGATGGTGTCATAGTCATTGGGTGTGGGCGGGATTCATGTCGGTATATTGATGGAATTGAGAAAGTTAGGAAAAAAATAAAGTTGATTCAGGATGTAATCGGTCCTTTTGCGAAGAAACGCCTGATACGGGAATCGTTGAGTGCGGATCAGGGCACCAAATTTGCTGAAATAGTGGATGAATTTTATTATAATTTAATAGAAGAGATTAAAAGTGAAGAATAAAGTTTTAATTGCTTCGTTAATTAGTTGTAGTGGTTGTATTGGAACACTTTTAGCATTAGATATACTTCCAGAATTTTTTGAACGATTTGATGTTGTTTATTCGCCTTTTTTAATGGATCAGACAAAAATTCAAGAAGTTGACATGGCATTGATAGAAGGTTGTGTTTCAGAGGAGGGGGAAATTGAAATTCTCAAGGAAATTCGAAAAAATTCTAAGAAGGTTATTGCACTGGGAACTTGTGCTTCATTTGGTGGAATTCTTAGCCTTTCAACCAAAAAAAAGGCAGCTTCAATATCAGATTACATAGAAATTGATGGATTCATACCAGGCTGTCCTCCACCTCTAAAATTGTTGGGTAACAATTTAATAAGATTATTGGAAAATAAAGAAATAAGCCTCCCGGAAATAAATTTATGTGCTAACTGTCCTCTTCGAGGCGAATCGGAATTAGAATATCAGGAACAAATTATTCAATTACAGCCAAAATTTAAAGCAGAACCGAGAATACACTGTTTTTTGAAGGATAAAATCTTATGTTTAGGGCCTGTTGTACGAGATGGCTGTGATCATCAATGTATTGAAAGGGGACTACCTTGTGAGGGGTGCATGGGACCAGTGGCACAAGATTTTACAGCTAATATAATCAATTTCCTGAGTGTTCTCAAACTCTCCAGGAATTTACGCAGATATAATGCGATTTTTTTTAGATTTGCAAAACCTAAAATTGGTAAAGGATAATATAAAGATGCCAAAGACAGTTACACTGTGTACACGAGTTGAAGGCCATGGATCCTTGCGATTTACGCTCCAAGAAAATGAGATTTCAGGAGTATATTTTGATATTAAAGGTTATAGGGGATTTGAGAATATCCTTTCTAATAAAAAAATAATTGATGTCCCCAGAATTATCTCACGGGTCTGTGGCCTATGTTATGCATCCCATGCTATTGCCAGTTGTAAAGGAATTGAAAAAATGTTTGAACTTGAGCCATCTGACCAGTCCATTCTACTGCGCCGCCTTTTGATGACGGGGGAACTGATCAATTCGCATTCAATACATTTCTTTTTTCAAGCACTTCCTGATCTCTTTGTCCTGCTCAAAGGACAATCCAATCCAACACCATTAGAGGATTTACTCCGATTTGATCCAAATTTGACTAAAAATATATTTGAACTAATTAAGCTTGGAAAGGAACTCATCACGATTTTTGGCGGCAGATCTGCTCATCCTATAACTCCAGTTATCGGAGGGATATCCCATGCACCTTCTAAAAAAAGTATAGGAATAGGCCGCAAATATCTGCAACAAGCATTAAGTAATATAAAAGAAGTTTTGGAGAGATTTAAAGAACTTTTCGCTCAAGATGAGCCGCCAACTGAATTATCCCTAAAAGATCATACCTTTCTTGCTCTACATAATCGAAGAAAATATGATCGATATAATGGGGTTCTACAATTAAAACAAAATAAAAAAGTACTAGCCGATTTTTCTGTTGAAGATTATCCAAAACATCTTAATTGGAGAGATGATGTCCCTGGACAATTACCAGGAATATATTCTGTGATTGAGGATTCTAGGCTGTTTGTGGGCCCGATATCACGATATAATATAATTGAAGATTATGGGTTGGTGAAATAGAGCGCGACTTTGATTATTTAGATGTAAAATGGCGGAAAAATTTACTATACTCCAACTATCTTCGCTTAATCGAAATCATGGTAAATATATATGACGGATTAGCTATACTTGAAAATCCAAAACTCACTGAACCAATCGAGATTGCACCACTAAATTCTATCAAAAACACTCAGGGTATAGGGGTCGTTGAAGCACCTCGAGGCACCTTGATCCATCATTATCAGGTAAATAAGAAATTGGAACTCGAAGATGTAAAACTCTTAGTTGCCACTGAAATTAATATTCCCACTATAAACGAGATACTTACACGAGAGAGTAAACGATATTATGACGAAGTTCAGGATTTAGAACAAGTAAAGCTGCATGCGCAAATGATTTTGAGAAGCTTTGATCCCTGTATATCATGCGCAACTCATTAAATTAAATTCTAACCTTAACCTCTAAAAACTAAAACAGGTATAATAATTCCTACAGGTATAACAACAATAAGGACGAATATATACAGCTTTTTTATCCATTATCTAAATCTCCGTTGTTTAAAGAAAAAGTGATGAAATGAAAAAAAAAGATATTTGAATTTCACCTTTCAATATTGAAATTCAGATTTGGAAATATATATGATGCAAGAACTTCTGGAGAAATTTCTTTATACAAAATCGCAGGTTCCCTTCGCCGTCTAGCCTTATGGATTGACAACCCATGAACATCTTCACAGGTTTCAAGGACCATTTCAGACATAGTTGGATGACTATGAATTGTGTGTGTTATATCGTGGACTGTAAGATTATTATTAATAGCTA
The DNA here is from genome assembly GCA_013375405.1 of Candidatus Helarchaeota archaeon. The sequence goes on along the minus strand of JABXJU010000025.1, from coordinate 3,636 downwards.
AAGCAATCTCGGATATAAGCTCAGGCGCTTCTGCACCAATACAAGAAGCCCCTAATATTTCATCCGTCTCCTGATCTGCTATGACCATCATAAAGCCTTCTTCCTCGCCTTGGCATTTAGCTTTTCCTAAAGCCTGGTATGCGAACCGCCCAATAAAAACCTTGTAACCTAGAACGCGTGCATTTTTTTCTCTTAATCCTACAGAGCCAATTTCTGGATTTGTGAAAATGGTTGCAGGCACGACATCATATACGGCTCTAGCGGACTCTATATCAAATCCCTCTAAACTGGCAAGTGAATTACAGATCGCAACATCGCCTTCATAACTTGCCACATGCGCAAGCATAAGGCCACCAGTTACGTCACCTATGGCATAAATACCTGGTTCGTAGGTTTCAAGAGTAGCGGGATCTACTACAATTTGATCCCGTTCAATTTTAATGTTAGTATTCTCAAGACCAATCCCTTTTGATTCTTTTGCCCTACCGATTGATATAAGACAATAATCCGCCATAAAATTACTTTTTTCGGCTGATTCGATTTGATCTCGAGGGACTTTGGCAGAACACGAAATGGCTTCAACTTGAGATCCTATATTTTTTATACTCAAACAATTTACATTTTCATGGATTTCAATATTCAGTTCTTTAAACTTTTTCTTTAATTCTTTAACGATTAATTTTTCTTCATTTGCTAAAATAGTATCTAAATATTCGAGAATCACAACTTTAGAACCCAATTGGTTAAAAATATAGGCGAATTCACATCCAATTACACCCCCGCCAATTATAAGAAGTCTTTCTGGAACGACTTTAAAATTTCCATCTAATACATCGTCGCTTGTTAGAATCCGTTCGTGATCAATGTTAAAGGCAGGGATTAATGCAGGTTTGGAGCCTGTTGCGATAATCACCCTTCTTCCTTTAATCTGGGTTGTTTCTTCACCTTTAACTCCTATATCAAATCCAGAATCTATATTGCCTCCAAGAATCGAGCCAAAGCCATGGTATAATTTCACCCCATTTTTCTCAAGTAGCTGCTCTATTTCACCGACCATTTTAATGATTAGTTGATTTTTATTGTTAACTACCTTTTCGAAATCTACTTTTGGTTCGCCTGAGAGGTTTATTCCGAATTTATTAGATTTCTTCCGAATATCTTCTAGTAATTTTGCGGAACTGTAGAGCGCTTTGGTTGGAATACATCCTCTGTTTAAACACGTTCCGCCTACACGATCTTTCTCTATTAAGGCAACTTTTGCACCGTATTGGGAAGCTCTGATAGCCGCATGATAGCCTCCAGGTCCACCACCAATAATAACTATATCATATATTTCCAAATTTTTATCAGAAGAACTCGTTGAAAGTTTAGAATTTGCCATTAAATCTCATTCTCCTTCTTTTATTCAAATTGATTATAAATCTATTACAAAATTGTAAGAATATTTCTGTATTATAGGAATTATGTACGATTGTCCAATCCTCCTGATTGCAATCAAGTGTATTATCTTCGCTTTTTTGATTCATCGTAAGCCTCATAATTTATTTTCTATATTTAGTTCTCTTCCTTTTCTCTAATAACACCCGAATTTTCTTTTGAACTTCCCTAATAGCGAGTGATATTGTTTGTATATAAGGAGTCATAGATTTATGTTGATTTTCAAGTTCTCTAGAAGTCGCAAGGTTCCAAGAATTAAAAGCCATAGCTTTTTGGCTTTGCTGTAGTTGTGTCTTAAATTTTCGTAACCACTTGATTTTTTCCTCTAGAGTTTCCATATTTGAAAGTAGATTATTAATATAAGTAAAATCAAATGCAACTGGTTTTTTCGCTATTTCTTTATGTACGTAGGTAGAACTTTTTGCATCTAATTTTTCTTTTTCTGATTCTAATTCGATTTCGCTCGTTAAATCCTTTTCTTCATAACTTTCTTTCCAAAACAATTTTTCTGTTACCATTTTTTTCACTTTTTTTTTTTATCCTCATATTTTATTTGGTACAGAATAAAATTATACTTTCCGTAAAAAGAGTATATACCAGATGAAGAAATTATAAATATTAGTTTTCTGTATACTTTATATAGAAATCTTATTACTTCAACTAGAAAAAATTTACAATTCAATTAGGAGGTTAATTGAAATGGAAGTAAGAAAAATTCAAAACACAGCAAGTGGAAGTTTCTTTATAACCTTACCAAAGCCATGGGTTACAAATCAGGATTTAAAGAAGGGTGAAAAGTTAGTATTCTCTGTTGAAGAAGATGGAGCATTACGAGTAAATCCATTAAAACTACAAAAAATATATTATAGCGAATTTATTGTCCAATTAGAAGATTATCCCGAAAAAAAATCATTAGAACGAGCTATAAAAAGCTCATATATTCAAGGTGCGGATGTAATTGTGATCCTATCTAAGAATACTATCTTAGTAGAAAAAAAGATTTTAATTGAACTTGCAACCGCAAATTTAATAGGAACAGAAGTTTCTGAAGAATTCTCAAACAAAATCACTATTAGAATATTGGTGGATCCAACAAAATTTCCCTTACACATCTTGATAAGAAGAATATATATGCTTGTAAATTCAATGCATGTGGATGCAATGAAATCTTTTAATGAGAGCGATGAAATTCTTGCTAAGGACGTTATCAATAGAGAAAAGCAAGTTGATAAATTGTATTTTTTAATGCTAAGGCAATTAAATTTATCCTTAAGTAATAGAGTGAATTTTGACGAGATTTGCGCAAGTTCTGTAAAGATAGATTGTGTTTTAGGGATTGTTTTAGCTCGAGATTTGAGTAAAATGGCACATTATGCAGTAGAAATAGCCAAACAATCCTTAAAGCTTGTAGAAAAAAGAATAAACCCGGAATTAAAAGAACATTTGGTTAAAATGTCCAAGTTCATTATAAAAATGCAACAAAACGCTATATTAGCCTTTTTTAAAAATGATTTCATGCGGGCAAATAGAATAATAAATGATGTAGATACAATATCAGAATATCATTTTCAAACCGAAAACGAAATTTTAAAGAAAATTACCGATTCGAGTACAATCTTAAGTTTAACAACGATAGGTAGAAATTTAAAGAATATTGCAAAGTGTGCAATTGAAGTTTCAGAAGATTTACAGGTAAAACACCGTCCAAAAACTATTTTAAGAAGAGAATTGGGTTCAGATATATTACTAGAACCTTTGGAGCTTGTATAATCCCTTGAAAATACAATAATAGAATAGTTATTTTACAGCAATTATTCATTTTTTACATAATTTTTTAAATAGTTTAATGAAAATGTATAGCATTAGGAAGAAATAACATCTTTAAAAATAAAAGTGATATCCAGTATCTAGTTTTGCTATTTAATGTATAAATTAGTTTATAAATTATAAATGTTGTATACCAAAAATTACTTAGTGTCCTAATAACATTGTCCTATTCACCTAGTTAAATGTTTCCAGTTAAACAAGAAGAATTCTTCCAAGGTCCAGGGATGATCGGTCTTTCCAGCTGCCATCATTGGGATTATGCCTTTCCCTTTCTTTTTTTTTTACCACTCAGTCGTCTCAGTCCACTATGCGGGCGGATAAAATGGTAAACTCCGAGAAAAAAATCCATTTGGCGATTTAGAAGCTCTTTTT
>JABXJU010000193.1 GCA_013375405.1 Candidatus Helarchaeota archaeon | reverse complement strand
GCTCTCCCGATCTTAAGAATAGTGGACGCCCTCCCTTTTCACCAAGGTCCTCATAATACAAGTGTGCTCCAGCATTTTCAAAATACATCTTTTATTCTCCATTATTCCAATTTTTTTACCATACATGTGAAAGGTTTTAATTCAAAATCTTTTTTAAACCCATAATTTTCAAAGAACCCGATTTCCATTGGCTCATTTTTACGTATATTGATTAGAACTGTTTTAATACCGAGGTCCCTTAAGTAGTCAACGATAAAGTAATACATCTTATTTCCTACACCTTGCTTTTGATGATCATTATCAACAAATAACGTGTTTAAATAGGCTTCTGTTTTATCGGTCGGGATTAACTCTGCTAAAGTCATCCCAACAACTTTTTCATTTAATGTACAAACGAAAAAATGGTGTAATTTACTTTTTGGATTAACACGTTTTTTTAAACCAAAGCGAAACCGTTCTTCATTGAATATTTTACCTCGATAGTCCACCAGCTGCTTGGTCAATCGCCTAATCCCGTCGATATCATCCATCGTTGCCCTGCGAATTTGATTTTTTTCTGATATTTGTACCACATCAATGCATAGAAATTGCTGTTTTCAATAAATACTATTGATTATCCTTTAAGAATTATTCTTTTTCAAACAGCTTTTCAGATTTCGGATATATTTTAGGAGAATAAAAAAGTCTATTAATGTCGGTGTCTAACTAGGCAATAATTACCTCTTTTTCAAACTGTTCTAAAATATGGCTGTTAAAATTATTACCGCATTCAAGGCAATATCCTTTAATTTTTACCCGATCCGATAAATGGGACCAATACGGTGACAAAGTGATCACCTTTGGGTAATTTGGTAATTAACTTTCTTCCTTTTTATCGCCCTCAATGAGTTTAAAAAGCTCATTTAGGGATTCTTCTCTATCGTAAAAGTCAGCACAATCAATTGTATGGCTCGTATAACAGTTACCACATATATAATCTTTACAAGTTGGACAAGCTTTAATCCAGCTATCAATAGATGTTTTGCAAAAAGTTATTTTACAATCCTTACAGGTAAAAATTAATGCTTCTCTCGCGTGAGTTATACAATACGTTCCCGGGCAACGGTAGATAACCATGTCTCCAGCTTTCTGCGTACACGCTTCTGTATCCTTTAAATCACAACTAATAGTACATGAAGGACATAAATCGATTTCGCAAATTATGCACTTGCCTACGACCGCAGCTGAACTACAGATTTGACACGGCATTTTTCCATCTTAGCCTAATTTATTGAGATATTTATGATCATACAACTCTCGATCTTTTTTAATACTTCTATTTCCCTCTTACATAATATGGAGAAATTGAGAGGTAAGTTTGTAGGGACCTTATTAGGAACTGCGATTGGAGATGCACTAGGACGACCATTTGAAGGATGGTCTCGCAGACAAATTGAGGCGAATTTTGAACGCTTAACAGATTTATTACCTGATTTGTTTTCCGGAGGATTCCCGGCCGGGCAATATACTGATGATACACAACTTACAATCGCGATAGCTGAATCACTAGTACGTAGTAAAGGATTTGATTTAGATGATTTAATATCCAGATTCATAGACTGGTTATCTGAACCTCCCATCGGTCCTGGCTATGGCTGCCTTAGCTCAATTCGGAAATTACGAACAGGATATTCCTGGGAACAAGCGGCTTCAGATTCAGGAGGGAATGGAACTGCCATGCGGGTCTCTCCCATTGGACTATTTTATCATAATGATATATCAAAGTTAATTGAAACCGCTCGAATGTCGAGTATCATCACTCACAGTCATTGGGCAGCTACTGCCTCTGCGATCGTGGTTGCACGAAGCATCGCTTACCTAATCAATTGTGATTCGCTTGATACTGATGATTTTCTTCAACAAGTCGCATCTTCTATTGAAAGTCCAAAGTTTGAGGCTTATTCAAAAAATATTTTAAAATTGAAAGAATTTTTGAAAATGGATAAGAACGAGGCCCTAATTGAATTAGGTGGCATTGGAATAAAGCCACCATGGCCCAATCCAGCGAAAACAAGGCAAGGTTTTATTGCTGCCTACGCAATGTCAACAACTCTTTCTGCTTTGTATTGTTTTTTATTAACCCCAGAAGATTTCGAGAACAGTGTGGTTGAAGCCGTCATGGCAGGGGGTGATACTGACACATGTGGTGCAATCACAGGGTCTATTTCGGGCGCCTTTAATGGAATTGAGAAAATCCCAGTCAACTGGATAAACACCGTTGTAAATAGTAAAAGAATCGAAGAATTAGCAATACAATTATTCGAACTCACGCAAGAATAATACTAAGAACTGAGATTTTTATAACATATTATTGTATTTTGAAGGAGGCAAGCCACGGTCATTGGCCCCACTCCTCCCGGCACCGGAGTAATTGCCCGAACTTTATCTAACACTCCTTCAAAATCAACATCACCAACAATCTTGCCTTCAATCCGACTGATTCCGGCATCAACTATGACACAATTCTCTTTTATCATATCATTCTTTATTAAGTTAGGTGATCCCGCACCAACTATAAGAATATCCGCAGTTTTGGTTACCATTTTCAAATTTTTTGTTTTGATGTGAGCCACTGAAACGGTTGCATCTCGGTTCAAAAACATAAGGGCCAGCGGTTTTCCGAGAATTGTGCTATGATTTACGATAACAGTATCTTGCTCAGTAATTGGTATTTCATAATGTTCCAAAAGATGAACGATTCCTTTTGGAGTGCAAGGAACTAAGTCCTCTTTCCCGATCACCAATTTTCCAAAGTTTATGGGGTGAAGACAATCCACATCTTTTTTTGGATTAATGGCTGAAAATACATTTAATAATTGAATATGAGGAGGCAAGGGAAGTTGAACGAGAATCCCATGGATTGCTGGATTATCATTCAATTCCTCAATTTTCGCTAATAATTCTTGTTCTTTAAGATTGTCAGAAAGGTTAATAAGTTCCGAGTTTATTCCTACTCGATTACACGCCTTCTTTTTGATATTAACATAAATTTTAGAACCAGGATTTTCACCTACTAAAATAGTTGATAGCCCTGGGGTAACGGAAGTTTCCTGTATTAATGAATCTACTTCATCCTTCACCTGTTTTTCAATGAGATTAGCTACCTTCTTTCCATCAAGGATTTTTTCACTCATACAAATAATTTCCTAATCATTCTCACTTTTAAATTAATTCCTTAATGCTTTAATAATCATTAAAATTAAAAAAAGAAATGACCGATTGAAAGCCTAAAAATCAATCAAGTTTCAAGTATTCATATGCCTTTGTATTATTTTCAAAACAATAATGAACCCTTTGAAAATCCTTTCGAAATTGAGTGACTTCTTCCCTCACTGTTTTAACATCTTTTTGGTCAACAACGATTTGTTTAATGAACTCGGCGATCTGATCCATTTCACTTTTCTTCATACCGAGACGCGTGACCTCAGAAGTCCCAATTCGCAATCCACCCGGATCTTTAAATCTTCGCCCTGCTTCAAAATCACCTGGAATTAGGTTTCGGTTCGCGATGATATTGGCATCTTCTAACATTTTCTCGATTGTTTCGCCGTACCCTACCGTCTCACCGAATTTAGTGATATCAACGACGATTGTGTGTGATTCCGTAAAGCCTTTACTCTCCATTAACACGTCGAAGCCGCGTTCGTAAAGCGCCTGAGCGAGATCTTTCGCATTTTGAATTATTAATTTGTGATACTCCTTCCCAAATTCCAACATTTCTGTGAGGGCTATGGCAAATCCCGCAACATTATGAAGATGATGATTGCTCAACATGTACGGGAACGCAGCAGACTTAATTTTTTTGTGGAGTTCACCATTACTATTGCCTAAAATACAGCCGTGCTGGGGTCCGGGAAAGGTTTTATGAGTACTGCAAGTCATTAAATCGGCACCTTCTTTCAAAGGCTGTTGAAAATACCCAGATCCGATTAATCCAGCTACATGGGCTCCATCATAAATAATAATTGCCCCTACTTCATGAGCTGCCTCACTTAACTCTTTCACCGGATGGGGGAATAAGAATACAGATGCCCCTAATAGCACTATTTTAGGTTTTTTCTCCTTAATTAATTTAATATTGCTATCTATTTCTACTTCCATTTCAATCGATTTGAAATTTAAATAGTCGATTTCTAATCCATGCACATTTCGTGAGGTAAGATTATGGGAGATATGACCCCCGTCAGGTATGCGTAGGCACATTAGCAAATCGCCCGGCTTTGAAACTGCAGTATACGCGATTAAATTAGCAACTACACCTGATATTGGTCTAACATCCGCAAAACCAGCGCGCCAATACTGTTTGGCTAATTCCATACATTTGAGTTCAACTGAATCTATATACTTACAGCCAGCATAAACACGTTCACCCGGCCATCCTTCAGCATATCGATGGCTAAAGTCACATGCAATTGCCTCGCGGACCGCAGGGCTCGTTACATTCTCACTAGCGATAAGCGGAATTGAATTTTCGAACATTTCATGATGTTTTATCATTAAATCCCGAAGATCTCTGAAGATATCCTTATTTTTCAAAGTTTTCGCTTCCATTTACCAAGAATTTACTACAGATTTTTTCAGCAAACTATCAAGCTTAATTGAAATCCGTAATGAATTTACTCATTTCAGATTATTCAGTATAAGAATGTGAAGTATATAAAATTAGTTAAATCAAAAATTGGCTTTTACGAATAAATAATGAATTTTGAAAAATGAATTTCGCAAATTATTTGAATATATGAATAGAATTATGGTTCAAACAAACTGAAGACGTCTTTGGAAAATTTCCGGTAATTCGCCTATATTATAACGTTCCTGCTCCATGGAGTCACGATTTCTAATCGTTACGGTATTATCTTCAAGAGTCTGAAAATCAATTGTCACAGCAAAGGGAACCCCAATTTCATCCACCCGCCTATATCGTCGTCCAATACTTGATTTCGCATCATAGAGGATCAAGAAGTTATGTTCCTTGAGTCTTGTTGAGATTTCCTGCGCTTTCTCCAATAATTCGTTCCTATTGCTCATAAGTGGAAATACTGCAATTTGAAAGGGTGCAATATATGAATTGAATCGGAAGAGCGTCCGTTCAGTTTCTTCAGTATAGGTACTCTCTAGTAATGCTTGTATTATCCGTTCAAGCCCGAAAGACGGTTCAATAACATGAGGGACCACTTTCACATTTTCTTCTGTCAAATGGATATTCAGGTCCTTCTTTGAAAGCTGTGAATGCTTTTTTAAATCATAATCCGTTCGATCTGCAATCCCCTGTAGCTCTTTCCACCCAAAGGAATATTGAAATTCAATATCCCAACAATCCGCTGCATAATGGGCTCGCTCCTTTAGCATATGCTGACGGATTCGTAATTTTTTTGGATCTAATCCTACTCGTAATAACCAATCATAACTGAATAGAGTCCAATAAAGCAACCATTTGCATGAAAAAATAGCTTGGTCAATAAGCTCAGTTACTTTCAGTGTTATTGGGCTTTCTTCGTTTTCTTGCAGCGGGATTGAAAGAACGAGTACTTCTAAATCTTGAACTTTTTTCCATAATTCTTCTGGCACGTCATTTTTCTTTTCAGGGTGAACAAAAAACTCAATTTCTAAATGTTCAAATTCGCGAAGACGGAATAAAAAGTTCCGCGGAGATATTTCATTCCTATAACTCCGGCCAATTTGAGCAATTCCAAATGGTAAACTCGCTCGCATGGATTGTTGAATGCGCCTAAAATCAAGAAACATTGCCTGTGCCGTTTCTGGGCGAAGAAAGGCCTCATTTTCTGACTTTTTTGCAGCTCCAACATGTGTCTTAAACATTAAATTAAATTTTTGAGTCGAGGCCAATTCACCTTTACAATTTGGGCATTTGATTTCATTCTTCGCTAAAATTTCAGTTAATTCCTCGAAACTCTTTCCGTCCGTGACAAGGTGTAATGTATCTTGAATGAGATGGTCTGCTCTAAACTGTAGATGACACTTTTTACATTCCACCAGCACATCGGTAAAACCTTCTAAGTGCCCAGATGCGTCCCATACAATTCTTGGTAAAATAATTGGAGTTTCTATTTCATGGATATTTTCCCTCTTAATGATAAATTCTGAGCGCCAGAACTCTCGAATCCTATTTTTTAACGTCACCCCTACGGGCCCATAATCATAAAATCCTGCTACCCCACCGTAAATTTCTGCTGATGGAAAAATTATGCCGCGTTTCGCACATAGGGCAACCAGTTTCTCACTCAAATTTCTTATCGCCATTGGCATTACCACATAACTGCATTATTGGATACATTATTTAATTTTTTTACAATTCTGTTTATTGAATTTAATAAATTTTCATGACAAACCAGGTTTTAAACGTTTGAATTTCCCCAATTTGACTCACATTTTTCAAAAAATCAATGAGAGTATTCATAGAACTCACCGTTAGGTCGGCAATGAGATCTGGGTTTCCCATTAATACTGAAATTTTTGAAATTTCTGGATATCTCTTTAAATGCTCAATAATATTTGCGATATGGATTTTAGAAATAGCATATACTACTAAATATGCAATTATTTCGTACCCAACTTTTCTGTAATCAATTGAAATGGTAAATTTATTTATTATTCCACATTCGACTAATCGATCGATGCGATATTTTATAGTAGTGGGGGTGAGATTTAATCGAGAAGCTATTTCTTTAAGTCTCAATCGTGCATTTTCTTTCAGTATATTCAAAATTTGGAGGTCGATCATATCTAAAAACATGGTCATCGATTGTGAATTAGTACAAATTAATTCAAAGTTAGTTCTTAAGAATTAAGGAGAATACCTCTATTTCAACTACACGAAGCTATTTTTAAAAGAAGGGAGAATAGAAGGCTTCATTCTTCAATAGTATATACCTTAATTAAGGTAGTTTAATTCAATTTTCAAGTATATAATCTAATTTCTTTGCTAATTGTTCACCTATTATTCCAGCCATCTTTAAGGATTTATCATTTATTTCCTCTATAGTATCTTTAGAAGTATGAAAGCTCGCTATGAAACTCCCGAGCAGCGTAACCTCAAATCCGGCTCTTTGGATAGGAACATGGTCTGAAGCAGCACCAATTGGTAAAAACAATTTTCTAAGGCTATCCTGCAATGATTGCTCCTCAACTATTTCATAAATCAGATTATTTAGCGTTTGAGACGTTTTTTTAAGGGGGATTCCATACGATGTTAGTAAAATCGTCTTTCCCTTACTTCCAATCCCATCATAATTTAAAAAATATGTAGTTTTAGGATCTAATTGGTGTTTCCGCCGCTTCACAAATACGTCCGCTCCATAAAGTCCTAACTCCTCAGCGGCGCTTATCAAAAAAGTTAATTTCAGGTTCTTTAGGGGATTTGCTTTAAATATCTTTGACAACTCTAAAACGGTTGCTACACCTGTAGAATCATCAAGCGCTCCAGGTGATTTGTTACCAACATAATTGAAAGCAAGTAAAAAATTGAAACAAAATGCGATTAAAAATGCGAAAATACCAGGAGCCCAAAAGCCTCTGGGAATATTTCCAAATAGAACAATAATGGAATTGCCAATTACACGAACGCTGTATATCAATCCAGAAATTATTCCGCCAATAAAAAGGATAACACGTACAATGCCTGGATACAGCTGGCTTTTCGAATCATAATGGGCAAGAAAAATTAGGTGCCCTTTAGGGGTGGAGGGTTCAATTTCCGAAATGAAATTTTTTGTGTCATAAATTGTGCCTAAATTAGGTACTCGTCCAAAACTCATGTTAATAATGGTACTTGAGAGCGCTAACCACATAAATCCGATTAATGCAAAAATTAAACTCACTATTGGATTGTTCAAGCCTAACAACGGTTCTGAAAATATCCAAGCCACTAAAAGAATCAAAGCCCCTATTGGTAAAATAAATCTAAAGACAATGTTTATCACAAATTGTGAGCATTTTAAATCTTCTGTGTGAAATGGATTTCCAATTGACTCTAATTCTTTTGTAATTATCTGCTGCGCTTTAAGTTCACCTTCCGTTCCTACTAACCTCGGGAACGCAATCTTCGATGCGAAATTATGAGCATTTTTTGCATTTTCTTCGGTATAAGGCAAAATTATAACCAAACTTACGTTTATTTGTAACCTGTATTCCGGAAAAACTATTTATATTAAATTTTCCTTTCATTAACTGAAAGACTGAAGGGTAGTTTTCCCTTTTGTGAATATTTAAATAACTAAAATATAATCCCTAATTAATTTTTCAATAAGTTGTTTAGATTCAACTCTGAGTAGAGAGATCATGAAATCATACGATGTAATCCTCATTCACCCTTCAAGGGTTTTCGATAAAAAAAGAGAT
>JABXJU010000442.1 GCA_013375405.1 Candidatus Helarchaeota archaeon | reverse complement strand
ATCGTTTAAATCGCCAAGAAGCGCGACTGCCACTGGAAAAAATCCACCAATAGATAAGCCCTGTAAAAATCGAATATATACAAAAAATTGATCACTTGCAAAAGAAATTAACGCTGTTGGAATGCTAAATAATAATAATGACATATAAATTATTTTTTTTCTTCCAATTTTATCCGAGAGTATTCCTAACAATAGAGCAGTAATGATATAACCAATCCAAAATGAAACATCTATTACTAAACTGATATCAAGTAATTCTTGAACCCCAAAATCTTTAGCCATTACATCCTTTACAATATCACTGACCTGGCGTCCCGCGGCAGTGATTAACCACCCGAACCATGTGGCTATGAGCGTATGTGATGAAAAAGTTTTGAATTTCACTATGCTTCACATTTTCCTTGTGTTTAAAATCTTTTAGAACCATTAGGTATCTCCTTAAAAAAATTTGTGATTGAAGATGAAAACTGCTTAAATTGGCGGTTTTTTCTATCTAAACCGTTCTTATACGATCCGGGCATTATATTTCAAAGGGCATTACCCCAGTGGGGTTTATGTGTTGTAATACATATACTTTTTGATGATTTGGATGTATTTATTTTGTCTAAACAATTCGATGATTCAAATACAATTATTGCCGAGAACTATTAAACATAAAAAAAAAGCTTTTTATATGTCTAGCAATACCTCATTATTGAGTCTAATAAAGGATAATAAGTAAATTGCCTTAGAGGGAACGTTTGGATGATACAGAGCATGACATGGAAGAGTGAAAGATGCATTCAAACTACTTTTGTTTTTCATTTTGTTATTCCCTCCTCCCCTCCCCCTTTTCACATTTTTTGAATGCATCCACTATACTTCCATTGCATGCGAGTTTAATTCTCTAATTCACTGACACAATTATATTCTTATAATAAATTACTCAAAATTGAGTAACTACTTTCTATTTTTTTCTCTCCCTTCTTCCCCTTATGATTTTAATTGATAATATAAAAAAATGGGATAAACGTAAAATGCAACGATTTTAGCTAGATTTTTTATAATTTGAATAGAATTTTTATTCTATTATCAGTACTTTGACAATTTTTTTTATATTTAAGTCGGATTTAGCTTCAGTTTTTAAAGAATTTTCCTTCGACA
>JABXJU010000192.1 GCA_013375405.1 Candidatus Helarchaeota archaeon | reverse complement strand
TGAAAAGGAAGTGAAAAGTTCGCTATGAGCGAATTTGTCGGAAGAACTAACGCATTTCCGAATTTTGACTCAGGCTACAATTTATTTATAACATTAGTATTAGAGATATCAATACATGAAGCATGAAGAAGGGAGGTTTAATGGGGTAGGGGGATTGGAATTATATTATCAAGCGTGGATCCCTGACAATCCAAAAGCGGTAGTCCAAATTATTCATGGTTTTGGGGAGCATTCAGGACGATATCTAAATGTCGTTAATAAACTGGTCCCGCTCGGTTATGCAATCTATGCCAATGATCATCGAGGACATGGAAAATCAGGTGGTATTCGGACGCATGTAGATAAGTTTGACCAGTACGTAGATGATGCGAAGATATTCCACGATCTTATTAGAGCACAACACCCAAATCTACCAATTTTCCTCCTAGGCCATTCAATGGGCAGCTTTATAGCACCTCACTTCGTAAAAAAATTCGAACATCTTTTAAAAGGGTTGATTCTTTCAGGGACCGGGAGTTTTCCAAGTGGAATAATAACAAATGACATTCTGAAACGAACGCGTGGTTTGATGAGATTCATCTCAAAATTCCTCCCACCGCTCCGGATAAGCCTTCCTCTTGCAAACAGGCTTTCTAACGATCCTGAGGTTAGCAAAGCTTATACAAAAGATCCTCTCATTATCAAAACGATAACTCTCCAATTAGCAATGGAAATGATATATCCCATATTCGCAATCAAAAATTTCATTGGTAAATTCAAACTCCCACTTTTAATACAAGGTGGATCAAAGGATTTTATCGTTTTTGGAATAAAGCTCTTAGAATCCCGGTTAACAATGGAAGATCGGACTGTTCGAATATACCAAGGCTTGAGACATGAGATTTATAATGAATTAGAGAAAGACAGGGAAGTTGTCTTGGATGACCTCGCAAAATGGTTGGACCAACATCTCTGAAAAAATTAAATTAATTTGATTCAGATTCCCTCGACAAGAGAATAAATCCGATTAGGAGCGGAACTAGAGAGAGTAGAAAGAGAAAGTACCAAACAAAATAGAAATAGACAACGTCACCGAAATGCCATGGAGCCCATGCCATGTAGGTAATAGTTAGGCCAAGATATCCGAGAAAAAGAACTTTTGGACCTGTTGTATTGGATTTTCGTCCATAAATTAAAAAGATATAACTAATTGAGAAACAGATAGGGATCCAGATAGTAAAGAGAAAGCCGTACATCATCGTCTCTATTCTTTCATTGATAGGAACATTAGCAAAAAATAGGCCGTAGATAAACCATAAAAATCCTGCAATTATTACAACAATTGAGGGAATTATTTGCTTCTTTTTATCCTCGACCAATATTCTAAGAATCCCGTATAAGGATGCACCCGCCCAAAGGATCATCCCAAACCGCCATAAAAAGAATATTTCAGGCGATAAAGTTTCGTCTGCCCAAGTAAAGCCCCAACCTCTGAATATGTGAGCAATAAATGTAAGGCTGTAAATCAAAAAGCCAAGTCCCCAAATCATTAGTGAGGTATTCGAGCGACCGCCTTTGTTCCAGCGGTAAAGCAGAAAAAGCCCTATTGTCCAGATTAGGATGGTGGAGTCCAATCCAAGACCAAAAGTAACCATGTTATAGAAATTGTCCTTAGTTGGATCTAAGATTTCCGGTGCAGCGGCATGTGGTTTCGTAATGAGAACAACAATACATAAGGCTGCGATAATTCCTATTCCGATGAAGTAAAATAAATGATCTTTTAGATATTTTTGGATGTCCCCCAAATTAATAACCTCAAATTACCATTTTTGTTTCTCAAAACCACTCAGAATCTTGCTCATCTTTTTTCGACAAAGGGAAATCGCTTCAGTTGCTTTTTCTGAGAGTTCAGGATGTTTCAAGTTCATATAATTTTCGATGCATCCAAACTCATCTTCTGTTAAATCAGTAACGAAGTCCTCTATTGCTTGAGGGGAAACTCTATGTTGAGTTATCATATTAAGTAATTCCTGAGTTGAAGCATGAACTTTCTTAAGTTTGTGCTTTATCACTAGTTCAGCTTGGCTCGAATCTAATTGGCGGGCTTGTTTTAATAATTTCTTACAGAAAATATTGGACCTCCCACCAGAAACTTTTCCTTTAGTTAAATCTAGAATTAGGTTTGTTTGAAAGACTGTAGAAAGGTAGGATGGGCCGCCTATAATATCGCCAGAAGTAAATTCCTCGGTCCAATATACCAATTTAGGAGTTCGATCGGGACAGAAAATTGTGAGGGTGTTAATAATGAGTTCAACGAGTCCTTTATCACCTGTCACAACGATGGGGTCGCCCATCAATACTGCATTTACTACTTTATCGAGATCTTTTCGTACTAAATTAAATAGTAAAAGTAAGCTTTTTTGTATTTCCTTCGGTTCTTCTTTCTTTTGAAGGGAAGTTGCGACAACTCCGATAATTTTCTTATAAAACTTGTTCAATTCATCTTCAAGTTCTTGTTTTGTCGTATCACTTAATTCCACTAGATTAATAATTTTCGTCGCTGCTTCATTGAACAAAGTTTCAAAATGATTGATATTCTGGTAAAAAAGGAGGGCATTGGACTCATTGAAAAGCACGGCAATGGAGCTGTCAATAATACCACCCCGTCGGGCTTTATCCTGAATTTCTAGTGTTTTTATTAAACCATTTAGTTGTTGAGAGGGAAAGGGAATTATAGCCAAAGATTTTGGGACGATTCCTTCTTCCCCCGACAGGACGTTAAATGCTTTCAAACTAATAAGATCTTTCATATTACCCGATAAATTTGGTGGGATCCATGCAATCGCCATTGGGCCATATTTCTCATCGAATTGAGAATATATTATTGCCGTAATTAAGTTGGAGTTGATTTTGAATCCCTCGCAGATATGTCGAAATTCAGTAATAGATTTCTATCTAAGTCATTGGTTGTGTGTTTAAAGTTATTTTTTAATTATGATATTTATATTTTATTAAAAATTAAAACAAATTAATATAACCGTTCCTGGCGGTTGCGCATAGCTGCGGCCCATAATTGATTTTCTAAATCGGAATCGTCCCGAACTTTCACCAAGCTAATAGCCTCTTTCGGGCAATTCGAAGCACAGACGCCACACCCGAGGCAGATCTCGTTCCGAATGAAAAAAAACATTTTCTCTCCACTCCTAGTAAAATTTATAGTACTGATTTAAAATGAATTCATACTATTTGAGAAATATAGACTATTAAATGTGAGTGCATGCCCCTATTTAATACAATTCCAAAGAAAATTCTTCCAGGGTTGAAGCGAGAATTAAAAAATGAGCAATATGACAATGTAATTCTTTTTGTATTAGCGGTCTATGGCCCTCACAAGCTGAAAGAGTTAGTGAATGACCCGAGCAAATCTATTACAGATAGGATGGACGAGAAGGTTTTTCGTGAGTTGGCTGAGGAATTTAAGAACAGAGATTTGATTGAAGAATATAAAAGAGATAATGAGATATACTATAAAATCACACCCGAAGGCGAAGATGAATTATTAAAACGTTTAGAAACCATCCCAGCTCTGACCCGAGTTGTACGACGGCTCATTAATGACTTTGATTTTGTACTTGGAGCTTCAGGGGCAAAGAAAGAGATTGAGTCTGAATCGGTGTCCGGTTATAAGTTAACTTATAAGGATTACATTTTTGGACTCTTATCAATTCACTGGCGGCTCGTGTCTTTTTTGACTGGGGCAGGCGAATCATCAAGTCAGAGTCCAGACGACAATATTTCCGTTGGCAAGTATATCGAAAATAACGCAGAACTCTATGCTGATCGAACAGCGCTCCTGTATGAAGATAAAAAATTCAGTCATAAAGAGCAAAATGAATGGATCAATCGCTATACAAATTACTTTCTCGCTTTAGGGATGAAAAAGGGAGATATAATTAATGTAATGTTAGAAAACCGACCAGAATTGATTTTTATAATTGGAGCCATGACAAAAATTGGGGTAATTGCTTCCTTAATAAATACAAAGCAGCGAGCGGGATCGCTTATTCACATCTTAAAACTCAATCCAGTACAAGTTTATATCATCGGTGAAGAACTCTTTGACGCGTTTGAGGAGGTTAAATCGAGCTTAGATTTAACTGACGATGTAAAGCTCTATTTTTTAGAAGATAAAGGTGAAATGCAGTTACCCGAAGGTTATATTAACCTTAAAGATGAGGTGCAGAGCCAGGATGTAAGTAATCCTCCAACGATGGCAGAAATTAAGGGCAGAGACACCTACTGCTATATCTTTACATCAGGAACTACTGGACTCCCGAAAGCAGCGCCCATCAGGAACCTTCATACAATCACCTCCCTGTATGCTTGGGGGAAAATGGCGCTGAATATGCAACCCGAGGATGTCATTTACATCTCACTTCCATTCATTCATAGCATGGCCTTGCACGTTGCTTGGGCACCTGCTCTTGCCGGTGGATCGACCGTGGCATTAGCGCGTAAATTCAGCGTCCATAATTTCTGGAAGGATATCAGAAAACACAAAGCCACTTGTTTCGTTTACATCGGTGAGATATGTCGCTATCTCTTGAATCAGGCGCCAAGTCCAGATGATCGGAGCCACAAGGTGATAAAAATTTGCGGGAATGGTCTGAGACCTGAGATTTGGATGGAATTCAAAGAGCGTTTCGGGATACGAGAGATATACGAGCAATACGGGGCAACCGAAATTAAAGGGCAGTTTTGCAATTATCTAAATCGTAATCGTACTATTGGGATCAATCCTGAACCCCATGCTATTGTTAAGTATGATATTGATTCAGATGAGCTAGTTCGGGATGAGAAGGGATTTCTTCAGAAAGTGGATGGAACTGAAGCAGGATTAATGCTCTTCAAAATAGGGGAATTAACTTTTGCGGGATATACTGATAAAAAAGCGACTGAGAAAAAGATCATCCGTAATGCCTTTGGGAACGATGAGTTGTGGCTGAACACGGGTGATCTACTGCGATATATTGGGTATTATCATGCTCAATTTGTAGATCGCCTGGGGGATACATTCCGTTGGAAATCAGAAAACGTTTCCACTGCTGAAGTTGAAGATGTGCTTTCCTCTTTTGAACCGATTGATCATTCAGCTGTCTATGGTGTTAAAATCCCCGGAACGGAGGGACGTGCTGGCATGGCCTCCATAATCCCAACAAAAGATCACACCGAATTTGATTTTCAAGGGCTCTTAAAATTATTGCAGAATAATTTGCCAGGGTATGCCATCCCCAAATTCATTCGCTTCTTGTCTGAATTATCCACCACGGTTACGCACAAGGTTCAGAAAGCAGAGATGAAAAAGGCGGGGTATGATCTCAATAAAACAAGAGATCTCATTTATGTCCTATTGCCTAAAAGCTCAGGATATACGCTTCTGACGGAAGCAATCTATGATAATATCATAAAGGGAAGATATAGATTCTAAAAAAAAGAGATTAAAGAATTAGTATAACCGTTCCTGGCGGTTACGCATAGCTGCGGCCCATAATTGATTTTCTAAATCAGAATCGTCCCGGACTTTCACCAAGCTAATAGCCTCTTTCGGGCAATTCGAAGCACAGACGCCACATCCGAGGCAGATCTCTTTCCTAACGAAAACTTGCGCATCGGAGAGATCTTCTTGAGCGCCGTACTTCATGAAGATGGCATACACTGGGCAAATTTTGATACATTTCTTACATTTACTACAGAGGGAGTCATCAACTTTTGGAAGGAAATTACTTTTCGCGACCGCCCCTTTCAGATATTTATATTTATTATACAATGATAAGAAGCCGCAGCAGTCCGGGCAGCAATTACAGATAAATGAATGTTTATTTGATTGGTTATTAGCAATGTGTACTAGACCTGCTTTCTCCGATTTTTCAAAAATCTCCATAGCTTCGTCCATGCTAATTTTTCGACCGATTCCCACACGATCCACATATTCCGCTACCGAATTGAGGTTAATGCAAACATCAATAGGTGCGTCACATGCATCTCCGAGGATTCCATGATATACCCGACAGGGACACGGCATGACTGCAACGGACCATGAATTTTCAAGAATTTTTTGAACATCTTCAAATAAGAGGACCTGTGATTTCCCCACTTCTATGGATTCATCAATTTTCACGGTTTTAACGGCAGGAATGACACGAGAGATTGAGTAATTAGAGGCAATACCTGAAAATACATCAGTCTCAAGTTTATGAAAGATTTTTGCGCCTTCACGCTTCTCATCAGGATTGACGTAAATACTAGAAAAATACCATTCAAATAGCCCAGGAAAGAGAGGCGGCAGCGCGTAGTATAATATATTGTTATCTTTCTTGTTTATATAATTGAACAGCAAGCCTTTCTTTTCTAACCGGGCAAAAATCTTTTGAACTTCCGTCTCAGGCAGTTTTACCTTCTTTGCCATTTTTTCAATGGAGTAAGAATCCAACATGGGTGAATTAAACTTCGAGATGATTTGAGCTTCTTCGGGTGAAAACCAGAATTTCAAAAGTTTCATGCTGTCCTTAATCTTGGGCATGAAAAGAGTATCTCGGATCCTCTTGTAGTATTTATCTACATTTTCTTCGGTCATTTTTGGCAACACTCAATTTGATGGGTGAATAAACAAACCTAAGTGATCATTTAAATAATTTCTATTTGAATCAGGAAAGTTGATAATTAGTAATAAAGTTACGTTTTATGCTTTAGGTTTTTTATTAATTGTACTATAGTGCCTAGCAAGCCATTTACTGACGGAATCAAGACCGGGGAATAAGATTCTTTCAGATATATTCGATTGATCTAACTTATCTCGAATTTCCCCCTTTAGACTCGCGGGAATGATGATTTTTCGCCATAAGTCGGGAGCGTCTTGTTTTTTAAGCCAATCGTCAAGGGATAAAGTTTCGTCAGACATAAAAGAAAATAAAGCGAATTGGTTTTGAATTCGATCGTCAATCGAAGGGGGCTCCATAAATACCACAAATTTTGATTTCGACATAGATTTCAATTTGTTTAAAGCTTCAATTACATTGTTTAAGGATTGAGTATCCCCTGTTATTACATCATCAAGCGTTTCAATAGGAAAAACCGGAGACCGTATTTTTTCTGATGCGACTTTAAGTTTATCAGGTAAAAATTCTTGCGTTTTTGAAAAATCGACAACCCATATTACGCCATCTATATGGAACTTTTGTATATTTGCGGTAGCAAAATGCATAGCAACTAAGGGGGAATAGGTCCAATCAAGCAACCTTGTCGGCAATCCATGATGTTGCCCAAGTGACATCCAATACCACAATGAATCAAATTTAACAGTTTCAAGGCCAGAATATCGTCGGAAATTCACTAGCAAGTGGGATTCTAATTTTGTGTAAGGACCACTCAAACGCATTAAAGTCGTTTTAAGCTTGTAACTGCTATCAGAAAGCCCCCGGAATGCATGTGGTGCCCTATATCGGCCAATCTTTTTGTTCAGCCAATCTTTAAACAAAATATCGTGGAGTTCGTTCCAACTGTTAACGCGTACTTCATTCATATTATTTTCTCTGTTTTCATCATATAAAAAAAGGAGTGAAAAGTTTGATGTTTAGAACTTGGTCATTTCCATCATGAATTCGTCTTCTTTTGCCCACTCGGGGAACCAACGGTAATATTCTTTCGGGTATGCCTTACGAAGGCCTTCATAATTTGATTTCGCAAGAAGGAGCTTCTTGGTCCGCGGATGACGTAGAGTGACGATGAGACCTTCTTTTTCTAAGTCCTCAAGTACTTCAATGATTTTCTTTCGACTGCCTTTAATATGGCGTTTGATGTCATCTGGAGTCATGTATAGGGCGGGATTGCTCTTGAAATCGTCACCAAGTATTTTCAAGAGGTTTTCTTTGTTAATGTCCTTACCTTCCCAGGGAGAGGGGTCGTTGGTGATAATGGGAACTCCCATTTCAGGATGAATCTTGAATCTCTTTGTAAAGTCTAAAAAGCCTCGTTTTTGATGGGTCATCCGATAGATGATCATTTTTTGGACTTCTGTGGTGCCTGCAACGATTTCACCAATTTTTGATTCTCTCACAATCCGTTCAAGTGGATAGAATCGGGTTAAACCATCGCCCCCAGTTATTTGAACGGCAGATGATCCGATTTCGCGGGCAGATTCGGTATTATAGATTTTAGCAATCGAAGCCCATGTTCCCGTTTCAAATTCGGTCAATTTAAGTTCCTTGGTATGGTCTAATAAATAGGCTGAATAGTAACTGATGAGACGAGCAATATAGTATTTTTTAATAATATCTGCAAAATCAAATTGTAAATTTGTAAATCGTTGCACTTGGGATCTAAATTGAACACGTCGTTCCATATAATATGCAATTAATTTCATAATATCTACCAAACCACCGCCTACCACCGCGGCTCCGATGAGCCGTTCGAAGTTTAAACCACTCATCATGA
>JABXJU010000191.1 GCA_013375405.1 Candidatus Helarchaeota archaeon | reverse complement strand
TCCAGAAGGGGTGCCAGGGTGGATTTTCTTCTTAATAATACTCTTTCCATTAGTTGGAATCTGTATGGCTCTAATTATCAATTACAAGCGAAGAGAAGGTATAACATAATTTTTTACTCCTCAATTTCTAAAAAAGCGCCACGATATAATCAATTACCGTTCCAGCGTAGGTGAAGAGGGCGACCTGAAGACGAACCAAGTCATGACAATTCCATTCTGGCCAAGTCTAAGTGCTCCCCACGAGCAGGAAGTCATGTTCGAATATCCCCAAATCTCTCCTTTTTGAAAAAAAATAAATGTAAAAAGTTTGTAATCAAATGGTATGATTGATTATTTTTTAAAAAAATTTAGGTGGTTAAAGTCGAATTAAAGAAACTTTTTAGTCCAAGAAGAATAGGAAATATTCAAATTAAAAATCGAATTGTGAGATCGGGTACTTTTGAAGGAATGGCGTCGAGGGAAGGGTATGTAACTGACCAACTAATAAAATTATACGCTGATTTAGCCCAAGGTGGGACTGGATTAATAATCACGGGTGCTGCTGCAGTGGATTCGAGGTATACCGTCGGATCAAGATGCGCTTGTTTTAACGATGATTCAATCATATCGGGCCAGAAAAAATTAGTTGAAGCAGTTCATGAATATCCTAGTGTGAAAATTGGGGCGCAACTTGCGCATAACGGGCGGGCAGGATCTCATCCAAAATATAAATCCGTTGCACCCTCGCCAATCTTATATAAACCTACCAAACAGGTTCCCAAAGAACTGACCGTGGAAGAAATTAGGATTCTCACCAAGAAGTTTGTGGCGGCGGGTCGAAGAGCGTACGAAAGTGAGTATGATCTTGTGCAACTGCACGCTTGTCATGGTTATTTACTAAGCAGCTTTCTTTCACCTTATACGAATAGACGGACTGATGAATATGGTGGATCTCTTGGAAATCGAACTAGGATGTTCGTTGATATTTATAACCAATTGAGAGATGAAGTTGGGAAAAATTTTCCAATTATTGTTAAAATGCAAGTCGTTGATGGACTACCTGAGGGATTAATCCTAGAGGAAGCGAAAAAGATTGCTGAAATACTTGTAAATACTGGATATGATGCGATCGAACCGAGTGGAGGTTCATCTGAATTACGGATGGAAACCAGTAATACATTACCTAGTAAAAAGGTTAAAACACCAGAAGATGAGAACTATCTCTTACCCGCTGCAAAAGAGTTACACCCTATAATGAAAAATTGCGCTCTTATACAAGTAGGGGGGATTAGAAATCCGTTATCGGCTGAGAAGATGCTCCAAGAAAATCTTTGTGATTTCATTTCAATGTGCAGACCCTTGATTCATGAGCCTGATCTTCCTAACCGGTGGTATAAAGGAGATCACTCACCAGCACGTTGTATAAGTTGTAACTCTTGTTTGAATGCTATATTTATTGGGCAACCAGTTTATTGTGAAGTGAAAGAGAAATTAGAGAAGAAGAAAAAGGTTTGAAACATAAAAGAGGATTTTTATGGAAAAATGGAATTCTTTCCGCCGAATAGAAGCAGCTTTTAACCATGAAATCCCAGATAGGATTCCGAAGTTTGAGGTATCAATTGAACTCAAAGAATTGAATCCTAGAATAGATGGACAAGCCGCTCCAATGGCCTTATTATTTTTTCAACCACAAATACTTAATATATTTCATAAAGTACCGCCTCTCTTATCAATAGTAAAGAAATTAATAGCGCATCCTCGATTCTTTCACCCTACTGCAAGCGTGTTGCCCCGAATTTTTAGCAAAATTCATAGACAATTTAATTATGATTTGTTCGACTACGCCGCTGGTGTCCCAATGATATTTACAGAGCGAATAGTGCGAGATTTTCATACGGAAAAAAAGAATAGGATAATTCGACACCGAGATGGGAGAATTGTGTGGGAAGTCAGTCTTATTGGAGCGCACGCAAGGTATGGATTTATTCAATCACCCACAGATTGGGATAAGTACCTTCAATTTGATGCAGACCATCTCGGGAATTATGTACTAACAGAGGCAACTGTCAAAGTATGCAAGAAACTAGATATCGTCCCCCAATTTATCATGTGGGGGCCTGTAGGCTTCGAGGAACTCTGCAGTATTTTTGGATTTGAAAAGTTGTTCAACCTATTAATAACGGATAAAAACTTCGTTAAGAGTGCCGTCAAAGAGATGAATGATTACGCAATTGCAGTAGTTGAAGGAATTCTCCAAAGAGGGGGAAGATATATCTATTTTACAGGTGATTTAGGATATACAGGGAGGAGTCTTATTTCGCCACGCATGTTTCGAGAATTCTTTAAACCAGGAATGAAAAAAATCTGCAAACGAATCCATCAGCTCGGGGGCAAGGTTATGTTTCACTCTTGTGGAAATATCGTAAAACTCATGCCAGATCTCGTGGAGACGGGAATAGATGCATTACATCCCATCGAAAAAACTGCAGGTAACGATATTGTAGAATTTAAAAAACAATATGGAAAAAATCTTACGTTAGTTGGAAATGTCCCTATTCCATTATTAACACATGGAACGCCCAGGGAGAATTACGACTATGTTAAGTATTTGTTAGAAAATGTTTCGAAAGATGGGGGGCATATCATCTCGTCCTCGCACTCTATAACGCAATGGTGTAAATTAAAAAACTTCCATGCGTATCATAAAGCCGTGGAAGATCATGGAAAATACCCAATAAAGATCCGCTCCTAATAAATTTAAGCCCCACGACTCTCGATGAATCCCTTAAATTTATCCCACAAACCATCAATTTCATCGGGACTCTTAGGTGGATTATAAAGGATTTCTCTCATGGCTTTTGCGGAGGACTGTTCTTTTTTCAAATATTTTCCAATAGCCGATTTGTTGATAGTTCGTTGTGCTTCTTGGAAATCCTCAAGTGAGAGAGCTTCTTTTTCGGTTAGTCTTTTTCCAAGAAGGTGCCCGAGATGATAGCCGATAGTCATGGAAGATACGATTCCAGAGCCACCTACCGCCCCGACATGCCCCATCGCATCGCCAACCACAATGAGATTTGGTATGTACGTCTGTTTTACGGGGCCGCCAAAAGCGAGAAATTCGTTTTTAGAATAAATGTGGTTGCCACGACGTAAGCGTTCTTTCAAGATGGGGTGGATTTTTGCCGCCTCATTTAGTAAAGATCTTAAATTGTGTTTGTCATGGTTCATCCAAGTTGTGACACCTAATTCGGCACGATTGCGAGGTTTTGGAAAAATCCAAATAACACCAGGAATATTCAAGAAGAAAAATTCAAGTTCATGTGGGTCTGGGATATTCAAATCCTCGCCAATGATTTTGATCGCGGGACATACATTTGTTGGACGCTTTAATCTAGGAGGAAGATTTAATTTCGTATGGAGTCCAGTCGCACAAATTATTAACTTTGGGAATAACTCTTGAACTTGCTCAAATTCTTGATATTTCAACCCTATTACCATCTCGTCCCGCTCAATAAGCTCTAGAACTTCAGAATTGAGCTTAATTCGTACCCCTTCAGAAATTGCTACCCTTTCTAATTCCTTGATTAGCTCACGATATTCAATACCTATTTTGTTTTTTGTGGGGAAAAACCGTTTGGCGTATTTTTTAGTGGATGGTGTGTAATATTTAGCAGTCTTAAAGACAATATGGTTTATCGATTCTGGGAGCCCTTCTTTACCAAAGATCCCTTTAAAAACTTCAGCCGACTTATTAATAACCTCCCCTTTTATGCGTTTTCCAAATTGAATATCCCGTTCTAATAAAAGAACAGCCAATCCTTGTCTATTAGCACTAATAGCGGCTGACAAACCTGCAACTCCGCCACCAATAACTACAACATCAATTCTATCTAAACTCATCGGACTTTTTCTCTTTTTTTATTGAATTAATCGTTTTCAATTCTACAATGGTCAATATAGTATAATTTTTTTTGATTTTTATCTAATCCATTTTTTATTTTTTTTCATAGATTATAGAAGCCTATCCTATTGAATATCCAAATAAGATTTATTTTCTAAAAAAACCAAATAAATAAATTAAAAATTATTTCTCTTTAAAAAGTGAATGAGGAGAGATAATCATGAAACGACCCGCATGGTTGATGAAAGTAGCCAAAGGGCTATGGTTTATTACCAAATTACCAAAAAAGTTCCCCATTATTACTAATATATCTTCCATAATAAGCCGATTACCGTTAATAGAGAAAATACTGGATTATACTCCATTGAAAGATGATTTGGTGTTTACTCTACCGAAAGATCAAGTTATTCAAATGAATCAATCACTTGAAATGCAAGGTGAAACTGTTCTGCCATCACAAATAGTCGAATATTTCATTAGAAAAGCAAAGCATCATTTCATTATGAAAGTATGTCTTTGTCGTTATTCGAATGATTGCAAGGATTATCCAAAGGATTTTGGGTGTATGTTTATGGGAGATGCTTTGTTGAATATTAACACAAAATTGGGGCGATTTGTCACAGCAGAGGAAGCACTAGATTTCGCGGAGAAATGTCGCGAAGCAGGTTTAGTTCATCTTATTGGAAGAGCTTATCCAGATAGAATAGGTCTTGGTGCCACACCTCCTAATAAACTTTTAACTATCTGCAATTGCTGTCCATGTTGTTGCGGTCTTTCTATCTTTAAACATTTACCCGCACAATTAGGGAGAACTTATGGTAAAATGCCAGGTGTCGAAGTAAGAGTTCATAAAGATAAATGCGTTGGGTGCGGAACTTGCATGAAAAACGTTTGCTTTATCGATGCAATTCAGATAATCAATAAAAAGGCAGCGATAGATCAAAGTGTATGCAGATGTTGTGGAAGATGTATCTTAGCCTGTCCTCAAGAGGCAATTGAACTCATAATTTCAGATGAAAATTTCATACAAAATGCCATTAACGAAATATCTTCACGTGTTGAAGTATAGAACTTATTTTAACTTGTTTTTGAAGTATTATTCTCCCAAAAATTTTTAGAGATACGGTTACAAACAGCCATTTTTATAAAACAAAAAGGGAAATTATCGCGTTCTTTATTATTAAGATGATGAAACAAAGAAGGAAACGCCTAAGAAATTCAAAATGTAGAAGAATAGTAATGTAAAATAGAATGTAACAAGAATGGTAAGAGTGAGGGTTAAAAGATAACTGGCAGTGAGCATAAGCACCCCATCTGAGGTGGGTTGGCCAGTTTTATCAGAAATTGAACGCCCTCCCAAGTAAATTCCGTATATTTTAAACGGTAAGTAGAGTAGAAAGGTGAGGGCGAAGAGCAGAATATACCTATCTAATGTGCTAATGATATAATTCTGAATATCAATAAGAGAGCCGCCTTCGGTACAAATATGATGGACGATATTTTGCAGAAGAGGCACGTAGAAGAACATCATGAGGGGAATGAAGATGAGGAGGAAGAAGGTTTGGGGAAAATAGGAGAGTTTAATGCTATCCTTTAATTGCGGAAGGTGAGGTCCTTTTAAGTTTGACGAAAAAATTGCGATTCGACGGACAATACTCTTCTGCATTTTAAATTTAAAAGCAATTACAAGAATTAGAAGCGGAATAATAATTATTAGGAGAGAAATTTCAAGGATTGGCATGAGATCTACAATATGACTATGTTTTCCAAGGGTATAAGCTTGTAAATAAGGATTGCTAAATAGAAAAAACGAAGCTAATGATATTATAACTCCGAAAATTAATCCGAATCCTATTATAAGATGCGTTTTTAGAACGAGGTTTTTAGATTTTATAGAGGAAATGGAAGGTTTTTCTTTTTGAGGGATAAACACAATATTGGTTTTATAGCCGCGGCGACGTAAATAGATGATAATGAATGCGGATACCGCGAGATTTGTGAAGATAAAGATAATAACTCCAAGAAAATAATTGTTAAGGGCAAAATTTCCAGGGGATGAATAGATAGAATTCGCGGAAGCGACCACCCCATCGATTTCAGAGGAAACGAAGTATTCTTGGAAACCCTCTCCATTCACTTGTTGTTGTCCTTCATTGTTCAATAAAATTGTATTCGATGCCTCCGTAGAAGTAATCCAATCATATTCACCATGCCCAAATCCAGGATATCCAGGGTTGGTAGCGAGCCATGCGCCATATGCCCAAATTTCAAACGAGTTTTCATCATAATGGGCATGATACTGAAAGTCAGACTTATTTTTACATGTAATCGATAAGTAGAGCGCGTCTTGCCCCCAATCACTTCTAAAAAAGGCAAGACCTGAATCAGGCCAGACAATAATTGTTTCTAACGGTGGCTGAACTGCTGTAATATTCATCGAGTACATACAAACGCGAGTAACCAACCCATTATAATTTGAAGTTTCAAAGCTGTTCAGATAGGTTCCATCATAGGACAGGGCATCGTTTAATAGCCGTTTTTCATAAACCCATTGCGAATAATTACTTAACAAGGGCATATATGGATATATAGAGCCAGCAGCCCACAGGAGGCCCTCAATATTCTGCGGGTTAGTATTAGAATCTTCGAATAGGGTTATTGAAGCAAGAGGTGTCAAACTATTAATTGTATTGTTAATAAAGGACAGAAACTTTGGATCGGCAAAGTAATTCTTTTCTCCTACATTTTGTAAGCCATAAAAGAATTTCAATCCACTTTCCAAAAAGTATCCAGCATACGAATATCCCTCATAATTCCCACCTTCTGCGGCAAAAGACGTCGTGAAATAGCCATTAATCCCTGAAATAGCTTGGGTGACCCAGTCACTCTTATCAAGTACAAGTCCTGCCAGACCAATTCCGCTAGCAACTATCCCAATGTGATTATTACGCGGAACAACAGGCATTTTCTCAATAAGCGGTAGAGTGTGATTTCCCAATTTCGCAGCAATCTCAGCACGTTCTACTACACTTAAATCCTGATAAATCATATCATATGCAACCGAGTAATGGCTACATGCTCTTCCACGACTAAGATGGCTATCATAATCAGTAATTTGATCCATTGACTGTAAAAATTCCTTGGCTTTGTTAATGTACGTTAAATTCTCTCTGATAACGCCCGTAAAGGCTAAATTTAATGTAGGTTCGAAGCGGGCATTTGCCCCCATGGTGGAGATTACATCCGCGAGATGATTGATCGCATTCGTCTCAATACGGGAGAACCATCCTTGCCAAGGGTTTTCAGTGAGAACTCGATTTCGCAACGTCGTTAGGGTGGTCTCATTGAAATATAAGTAAGGGTGTGACCCAAAGTTTTTTAGAGGCAAGTCTTTCATGGGTGGGGGTTGGGTTTTTTCAAGATTAAGTGGTGATGAAGAGGGTGACCAACTTTTGACAGGATCAAACGAAATGAGAAGTGAACCATTTCCCCATACTGGAAATTGAAGAATCTGAGTGGCTGGATTATAAAATACAGTTAAATTTTCCCCATTTAAAACAGTTTTTTTGGGTGTTTTTGGAACCCAAAGTGAGATAATAGTGGGAGAATTGATCCAAAGCATACCGCTTATGTTCGATGATTGATATCCCAAATTAAGGGAAAGGGATTGTTCGGAGTCTAGATATGTTCGGTTCTGATGGGATAAAAACCTTCCATTTCTCAAGATAAAACTCGAAATTTCAGAAGTATTTAGTCGAAGAAATAACATTTCCGCGTTAGTTGTGAAATTATCAAAGCTCCTCATGTTTGCTGCATCTTGACTGAGAATAAGGTCGTTTGCTCCGATATAGGTTACTCCTGCGTTAGAGTCTGTTGTGATATTAGGGAGCGTTTGAGACGCATTGAGTGGGAAAAGGATAGTGAGAAAACGAGTAGGTCCAGCCTGAGTGGGGCGGGCTTTAATGTATGGAATCATAATAGGATTGTCAACATAGGATTGCGTAGGATAAAACGGTCCAACAGATTCAGAAATAGTTACTCGCGGTTCAATAAATATCGCGTAGAGCTTTATAACATCATCTGGATCTAAATAACT
This sequence comes from Candidatus Helarchaeota archaeon, assembly GCA_013375405.1. Next base: position 516 of record JABXJU010000191.1, on the reverse strand, counting down.
CTTAACGGCCCACACTGCTGATTGATTATTGTTGAAAACAGTGAGATTGCCTCGCCCGTGTAAAATCCAATCTACCGGAATATTGTCTTTGGTCGGATTAATTTCATCAATAGCAATGAAGTATCCGGGCTCACCAGTTTCAGTTGGCTTGATAAAGAAAATATTCCTGGTATATCCCCCATTATTCGGAAAAATATCCTTTATAGCGACGAATAAAAAGATACTAAAAACACTAAGAATGAGTATTACAAAAAAAATAGTTTCAAACTGACGACTAAAGAATCGCCGCTTTGGTTTTTTCTTTTCACTCAAAGTAATTACAAACTTTTCGCTTGGTTATTTAAGGAATAATTCAATCTTGCAAATAATAATACAGGGGATCTTCTCTACGTTCCTTCTTCCGACGGAAGAGGCGTGATAAAAAAGGATGAAGTCCCATTGGATATTTACTTAAATATTCTATATAACCCTTAACATCTTTCGTACTTATCAAATCAGAGTGTTGTTCATTTCTCA
>JABXJU010000002.1 GCA_013375405.1 Candidatus Helarchaeota archaeon | reverse complement strand
CCTTGAATATCCCCATTAATACCTCCGCCCTTGGAGTTTGGAATTATACAATTTATTATAATGATTCCATAGGCAATTTTGGGATGCCAGACACAGTTCTTATAGAAGTAATTGATGTTGAACCTCCATTAATAATCCACTTTGCGAATCTTACATATTTAAATTGCACTACCTTAGAATACCACCATACAGGCTTGAAAATTACGGTTCATGTTGTCGACAACTTGCTTAGTCATGTATTTCTTTGTGAAAATTCCTCAGGTGTTTTTATTAATAGAAGTATAGTAAATTATATTGAAGATAATTATTCGATAGTTCTAAACATTGAAGATCTGAATTATGATAAAAACCTTGCCTACTATTTTTATTCGAATGATTCGTATAATAATTGGGGGCTGAATGACAATTCAAGTAATTATTATATTTTAAAAATATACGATTTCATTAATCCAAGTGCATGTGAAATAAATTATAGTATTTATGAATCCGAATTTGTATTAAAAGAAACGTTGTTTACTATTTCTGGGGGGACTGATTTTGACGGTTCTGGAATAAGTCACTATGAATACAATCTAGACTCTGGAGAATGGGTGGTTGCCGATACTTTTCTCCTTACAGAAATTTCCAATGGCCCCCATACTATATCTTATAGATCAGTCGATATTGCTGGGAATAATGGGATAATCCAAAATTTTAGTGTCTATTTATTAGCTAGTGACATGGATTATGATAACGATTATTTAACAAACTATGCGGAAATCTATATTCTTGGAACTAGCGCGATCAATCCGGATACGGACGGGGACGGACTATTCGATGGTGCGGAAGTGATCACGCACGGGACTGTGCCGACAAAGCCAGATACGGATGCAGACGGACTATCCGATGGCGCGGAAGTGATCACGTATGGGACTGTGCCAACAAAGCCAGATACGGATGCGGACGGGCTATCCGATGGCGCGGAAGTGATTACGCACGGGACTGTGCCAACTAATCCAGATACGGATGGAGACGGGGTATCCGATGGAAAGGAGATCGCCTTGGGAGCAGATCCATTAGATCCAAATAATCCATTAATCAGGAGAATATTATTAATTTTGGAAATAGTACTTGGAATAATACTATGTGGAATAATAATTGTAATTCATAGTAAAAGGAAAAAAATACCATCTACATCTCAAGATTTGATTAATAAGGAAAAATTTGATTTCCTCATCTTTAGCTCAATTATCAATGCATTACCATCTTTAAATCAAATATTTGTAGAAAAGGAAAAGCTAAAATTTCCGATAAAACTACGAGGCCTTCCGTTTAAAGAGCTATTTACATTCTTCAACACCCTTATCGGCTGTGTACCAGAAAGTGAAGTACGATCGCAATTGAATATCTTAATGAGAAGATTAAAAGTTATTGAAAAAAAAGAGAGTTGGACACAGGTGTTAATTAAACTTAAAGCATTAGTTGAATTGGCTGAATCTCGTGGTGATCGGGAACTATTTGATAAGCTTATGCAACTAGTAATTCTAATTAAGCTCATGACAAAACATTCTTACTATTCAAAACAATGAGTGGAAAAAATACACCTCTATTTAAAAAATGACTGCAAAAAAAACTCCCCCCTTAAAAGAATCTTCCTACTAAGAAAATACTATCGCCATCTGAAAGATAAAGAAGAAAGAAAATGAATTTTAATTTTCGACCTTTATATTTACTATTTTTTTATTTTTTAAATATACGACTAACTGTTTTTACAGAAACTAAAATCAAATTAAATAACTGAGAAAGCCCTTGATTTTTTAAATAAAAACGATGAATCAGTTTGAGAAGTATTTTTGGTCGAAAATAGAATTGAATAAATGCATACTTTCTCAATTTTCTCACAAGAGATGGTTGAACTTTTGGAAGTGTTTGGTGTAATGCTTCAATCCCGGGAAATTGAATATATGGTATAAATTCAGCGAGGTCGCTATCGACTTCTTTACTGAACTGTATAGTTTCGTGGATTGAATTCAAGGTATCTCCTGGAAGACCGATAATATATACCGCTGCGGTAACAATCCCAAAATTTTTAGCTAATTGGATTGCCTGTTTAGATTGGGCTTTAGTTATCCCCTTTCTTATATACTTTAATATTTCAGAATTACCTGATTCTACACCAAAACAAATATAGTAACATCCGGCTTTTTTCATTGCACTAAGCATTTCCGAATCAATAGTATCCACCCGAGAATTACAGAACCACCTGATTCTCAGATTATTCTTTATAATTGCTTGGCATAATTGCAAGATCCACTGTTTATCGAAAGTAAAAGTATCTGCTCGAAAGAAAAAATTTTTAATATGAAGGTTGGTGGTAACTAATTTTATTTCTTCAATAATATTTGCGATATTTCTCTTTCTCACCTTACGACCATTCAAAATGTTGCTTAAGCAAAATGTACAATGGTTAGGGCAGCCTTTAGATGTTTGTATAGTGGTAAATATTTCGCCGGTTGTCGGAACTCGATAAAGGTCATGTCTTATGAGATGATGAGATGGAAATGGTAACTCATCTAAATTCTGAAGAAAATTTCGTTCCTTATTTTGTTGAATTTCGTCGTTCTCCCTATAAGTAAGGCCTTCAATATCTTTAAGTGGTAAGGTTCCTTGAATAATTTCTTGAAATGGTTTCTCTGGTTCCCCTCGAATTAAAAAATCGATATAATTCGTATTTTTCAATATTTCTATACCATTTATAGTGGGTGCATACCCAAATGTGATGGTTTTTACATTGTTTTCCTTTGCAATCTTTAACACAGCTAGGTCCGATTCAAGAGTTTGTATTGACGTATTAGCAGCAACCCAATCAGGTTTCCAAAATTCAAGAATTTTTTTCAATTGATTGAGCTCAATTCCTTCGACTGGAGCATCGATTAGTTTCGTTTGAAAGCCTAATTGCTCAGATATCGCTGCAAGATACATTAATGTAATTGGTGGGCGAATAATATTATGAATCAGGTCATCTGCATCATTTTGACAGCGAAGATCTTCTTTGTAAAGCATTAACTTTGAAGGCGGATTTAATAGTAGGACTTTAGTCATGAATTGTAACCCTATTCAAATTTAGAATGTAATAATTTTTCTAAATGATTTCTGTACATATCTTATACACATTGTATATTATTTTTTCAGAGTAAGTTATCATTAAATATCAAAGATTTTTTAATAAAAGAATAAAATATAAAAAAGATAAAACCAGTTTATGGTCGATTTAACTTAATAAAAAAAGCATATGCGAGAGCTGCCCAAATACTCGTTCCTAGAATCTTATTCATTTTTTTAATTATTGGGAAAAGTATTTTGGGACAAGCAGGAAAGAAAAAAATTCCTCTTAACGAATTTAATTTTAAATTTGTTCTATTAATTAAAGACCTTATGAAAAAAATGTTAAACATGTGATCTTCGGGTTCATTATAAAGAACTGGAAAATGTGGAAAAGAACGTTTTTGATTATAATGAATACCAATTCCTTTGTGGAATCTTTTCATAATCTTTAGAGGAATAAAATAATAAAATACCCAAAATAGATTAAGGGGAAATAAAATATTTGGTAATGTTGCTAATATAGAACCCTGTATTTTTAAAATTCTATACATTTCTTTAAAAACATTCCAAATTTTTTTATATGGATTTGGGAGATGACGTAGAACTTCAATACAATTAATTATATCAAAGGTATTTCCTCTAAAAGGTAAAAATTCGGCATCAGCTAAAACTAAATTTAACACGTTGATATGATATTTTTCTATTTTTTCTTTAGATTTCTTCAGCATCTTAGCAGAAATATCCATTCCAATTACAAAATGATTACCTCGAAAAAAATCTTTTAGATATATACCCGTTCCCACACCTAATTCCAAAATATTCTGTTCAGTGGTTATTTGTATTGAATTTATCACCATTTCCTTGATTAATTTATGAAAATGTTTATCTCGAGACCAGACCTCTTGTTCATAGGATGCTGACCATGCATCAAAATGCTTAATTACTTCCTTTTTTTGTTGTACCAAAATTGTTCATTCCCTATCGAATGAAGAATTTCAAGAACTTATTTGATAATTACTTCTCGTTGAAGAAATTTCTTCAATGAATTTTATTTATTTTGTTATAATGTTTTTATAATACCAAGGGTAATAAAATTTTCAAGAGATTTTAGCTCTATTGAATAAAAAGACTATTTGTCATTTAACAGGTTTCATTATGAAAGTTTCTCTAATATTTCCTAATATAAACTTGGGTAGAATTCTTAAAATTTCATTTCACCCACCATTAGGGTTAGCAACTTTAGCTGCAGTTGTCGAGAAGGCGGGATATGACGTTTCCGTGATTGATACGGCGGCTCTAAATTTCTCTAATAAAAAACTACTAACCAAACTTAAGGATATCAATCCCGATGTAATTGGAATTACGACAAATATCTTACTTTCAAAACAGAGTTTAAATTTAAGTAAATTGATAAGACGGTTATTACCTCATGCAAAAATTGTTTTTGGAGGTCCTTGGGCCTCTGCTGTCTATGAAATGCTGTTAAAAAATAAATACTGTGATTTTGTTATAGTAGGAGAAGGAGAGCATTCATTCATTGAATTGTTGAGCAATATAGAAAAAGAAAAAATCCCGAAGACGAGGCCAGGTATTGCATATCTCGATCCTCATAATAGAAAGGTTCACTTAGAACCTCCATGTCCTATTGAAAATTTAGATACAAACCCTTTCCCAGCGTGGCATCTTTTTCCTTCCCCTAAAAAGTATTTCTTTAATACTCGAGGAACAATTTTTTACCCTATAATGACATCTCGCGGTTGTCCCTATCAATGTAATCATTGCACCAAAATAATTCATGGGAGTAAGGTTCGGTATCGTAGTATCGAAAATGTAATAGATGAGATCCGCTATTTAAAAGAAAAATTTTCGCTAGATGAACTTTTAATAATCGATGATAATTTTACGATAAACAAAAAGCGGGCCGAAAGAATTTGTGATGAAATTATAAGAAATAATTTTGATATATTAATCCAATTTTCTAATGGAATTCGTGCTGATACACTCACTCCTAGATTGGTAAGGAAGCTTAAACAAGCTGGCACTTATAAATTGGCTATTGGGATAGAATCGGGGAACCAGCAAGTTGTTAATAAAATAGGGAAAAAATTAAATTTAAATGCAGTCAGACGTGCAGCCAAAATAGTAAAAAGTGAGCACATTATTTTAGCGGCCTTCTTTATGATTGGACATCCTTTTGATAATATCAATTCAATGACTGATACCATTAATTTTGCTTTGGAAATTGATCCAGATTATCCACATTTCTTTATCACAATTGCTTTCCCTGGTACAGAATTATACAACCAAGTTCAAAGAGAAGGTAAGTTTCTTATATCACTGGAAGATATTGACCGTGATATTGACCGTAATATTCGTGCTGCGAATTTTGAAATTTTTGACCTTAAAGCAGAAGATGTTGAAAGAAAATTCAAGGAAGCTTATCGCCGATTCTATTTACGTCCCAAAAAACTTCTGACATTACTCACAAAAATCAGATCGTTTTCAGAATTAAAATTTGTGATTAATTTCGGTATTTTGACAGTATTAAACATATTAAATTTTAATTAATGACAAAACAACAAGAATAGAGAATTTATTTGGAAATTATATTTTTGATAAAACTATTTAAAATAAAAAATACTATCTTTTTTTAAAGGAGATGTTAGATGGCAACTTTTATGAAAAAGCGTAAGATTTTGTTAGGTCTATTATTTTTTATAATATTTATCTTTTTTACTCCAAATCACGTTAGTAGGGCTCAAGTGGAAAATATATGGGGTGTTAGCAGAGGGGATTCACGAATCTATCAAATTCAAAGGGAATTTCATGGGGATTTCAATGGGATAGCTGAGAAAGTAATTCTAGAATACTATATAATGAATAATTATGATCTAAATTCAAATAATGTTACTGATATTGCGCTTGCTGTGACTGATATAACCACAACTCCTACCCGTAAATACCTACTAGATTTGATGGACGGTACATGGTGGATTTGGCGAGTTGTGGAGGGGTGGGAAAGAAATGATTTTGTAAATTTCTATTTCAAGGGGTTTTCAAATCAGAGTTTAATAGACACAATAAAACGTCCTTTTCCATTGAGTTGGACATTTTTTATATTACCCCTTAAAGGAAATGACTCACTACATAGTGGAGTGAATTGGACCTTTTCGTTAAATTATATTAATGGAAGTATTCCGAATTATCTAGTATATGATTTGGGTGACACTGTAAAAATTAGTGTGGATAAAATAAACGTACTTCATCCTGATTTTAATACTTATTATAACGATACGGGGGAAATAATTTGGGAAAAAGCGACTGGCTGGTTGGATTCTATTTATTTAACCAGAACTTATGACACTCCCCTTAATTATACTATCTCGATCACAGTTGATTCTCTATCATCAACAAACCCAAGTATAACTCTAAGCGATCTTCTTAGTTGGATCGGCTTAACACTTGGAATAGGAGGGTTAACCTTTATGACTTACGTTTTTATTAAATATAGACGATTATATCGGGAGGAACAATAATTGAATAGAAGGAAAATAGAAGGGATAACTTTTTTGTTGTTTCTATTTATTCTCACTTTTTATAGTGTTCCCTCCTGTTATAGCGAAACTACTAATCTTTGGGGCGTGTCCATAAACTCATCTATGACTTACACTTATACTGTTAGTTATGAAGGAAATATTTCGACTTCACTAGATGAAAGAGATTATACTTTTACAATCTATAACATTTGGGATAATGACGGAAATAATTTTTCTGAACTTCTTTATTTTCGAAAGAGAATGAAAGATGGGGTACCTAATATAGAATCAGTTTTGTTAGATGATAGCGATTTTGAATGGGATTGGGATAACTTTCTATCACCGAGAAAAGGAGATGAAATTCATCCAATTCTTCCAATATATTATAATGCTACTTATAATGTAGGTCTGAATTGGTCTTCAGAACTTTACATAATTAACGCAACTTTTACAAATTATTCAGTTAAAATTATTTCAAATCGAGTAGAAATTTCTCATTGGGGTTCTGGAGTGGATATTGACACTGGTGCCCCTTACTTTACAGACGAACTTATAATATGGGATTATAGTACAGGATGGTTGATATCTTATGAAATGATCTACGATATCAAAGAACCCTTAAGTTATATATTAACGCTGTCTATTGACCGAAAACAAGAGGGATCAGGCATTAATGTTGATATTTCTTATTTAATTGGGCTTATTGGCATTATTTTGGGGATTACAGGCATTGTCCTTGGGTCTTATATTTTATATAGGTTTAGAAGATACTCTAGTGAAGAATATCCATCATATGAAGAACCATCCGAACCGGAGATATTTACGGATTAAAATTTAACGCAGTCAAATAATGGTCAAGATGGTTGAATATATTATCCATCTATTTATGCCAATCTTTCTTCCCCTTTAATTAAACTTCGGATTAAAAGTAATTTTCAACTTTTTATTGCACTAAAAATTGATCCAGATTACTCCAATTTCTTTAAAGCAATAGCTTTTCCCGGTACAGAATTATATAAACAAGTCCAAAGAGATGGTAGATTCCTTATGGCATTAGAAGATATAGATCGTGGTTATAATATTGGGGCAGCGAATTTTGAAATATATAATCTCAAAGCAAAAGATGTTGAAAAAATGTTTAAAGAAGCATATCGCCGGTTCTATCTGCGTCCCAGAAAAATTCTTACATTACTCACAAAAATCAGATCGGTTTCAGAATTAAAATATGTATTCAATTTCGGTATTTTAACTGTCCTAAATTTGTTAAATTTAAATCAATAAAAGAGCAATAAAAATCTCTTTAAATCATAGATATCAGTTTTTAGTGATGTATTTGAAAGAATTTCTTATGAAAAAGTATATCATTTTTTTTGGAATACTGTTTCTAAATACAATATCTTTTATTCCATCAAATCTGATTAGCAAGGCCTAAGTGGAAAAGCATTTTCAGAATTAAAATATATAATAAGTTATATGGGTTTTTAATAAATCTAAATCTTCTTCATCTGCACCGTTAAATGAATTAAATCATTTATGTAAAAATAAGATGAAATAAAATACTTCGATTAATTTTATTTAATTGTATGAAGTTATATTCTATAATCGATTGTTTTAAATTTAAAATCGAATTTGAATTTTTACAATTAGAGAAATAGATGATTTGATATTAAGAAAGGTATTATCATGAAAGTTGCCTTGCTTTTTCCAAATACAAATATAAATCGCACCATAAAAATACCATTTCATCCCCCGTATGGCTTAGCGATATTGGCTGCAGTTGTTGAGAGGGCAGGATATGATGTGTCTGTAATTGATGCAGTGGCTTTAAATTTAAATAATAAAGATTTGATGACGAACCTTAAAGAAATCAATCCAGATGTAATTGGAATTACTACAAATATATTACTAGCAATTCGAAGCTTGGAACTATGTCGACTCATCCAGCGGCAAATGCCAAATGTAAAACTTGTTCTAGGCGGTCCTTGGGCATCCGCCGTTTATGAAATGCTGCTACGGAAGAAGTATTGTGATTTCGTTATAGTTGGTGAGGGTGAACAATCTTTCATTGAATTAATGAAGGCTTTGGAAAATGGAGAACTCCCAGAGAAGAGCCCAGGGATTACCTATCTCGACCTTGCCACGAACTCAATCAAACTAGAACCTCCTTGTCCCACTGAGGACTTAGATGCGCTCCCATTTCCTGCATGGCATTTATTTCCTTCCCCTAAAAAATATCTTACACACAGACGGGGTAAAATATTTTATCCAATTATGACCTCAAGGGGGTGTCCGTATCAGTGTAATCATTGCACTAAAATCATCCATGGAATTAAAGTACGGTTTCGTAGTGTTGAAAATGTAATAGCTGAGATTCGGTACCTAAAGGAGCGATTTTCGATAGATGAAATTACTATAATTGATGATAATTTTACTGTCAATAAAAAACGTGCTGAAAAAATTATTGATGAAATAATTAAAAACAAATTTAATTTGCATATCCAATTTTCTAATGGGCTTCGTGCTGATACACTCACTCCAAAATTTGTTAGGAAACTTAAATGGGCTGGTACTTATAAAATAGCTATTGGGGTGGAATCAGGAAATCAAGATGTGGTTAATAAAATCGGAAAAAAGTTAGATTTGAATGCAGTCAGGCGTGCTGCACAAATCATTAAAAGAGAAAAAATAGTTTTCGTAGCCTTCTTTATGATTGGCCATCCATGGGATACCATTAAAACAATGAATGATACTATTAACTTTGCCCTAGAAATCGATCCGGATATTCCACTTTTTTTTAAGGCTATTGGCTTTCCAGGTACTAAATTATATAGTCAAATTAAGCGAGATGGGAAATTTCTAATGTCCCTTCGAGATATCGATCAAGGGTATAATCTTAGTACTGCAAATTTTGAAATATTTGATCTCCGGGCCAAAGATGTTGAAAAGATGTTTAAGCAAGCTTATCGGAGATTTTATTTGCGCCCAAGAAAGATGCTATCATTACTCACAAAAATCAGAAATTTCTCAGAGGTAAAAGCCATTTCAAGTCATGTCTTTTTTGATTTAGTACGGATTATGTTTTTTTAAATCTCTTGCACTTTAATTCTTGGGAAAAATTTTATTTATTGGATAGTTTCTGGTTCCTGAATTTCTTTGATTTGAGGATATATTACCAATATACCACTTAAAATGAGAATAATTCCAATTATTTTTAGAAATGACAATGGAAAAAGAAGTGCGCCTTCAAATAAAATTATTAAACTTTCGTTAAAAATGAATACTGCGCCTAAAACAGGAAGCCCTACCGTAAGGAGGCTTAATATAGGACCAACAATAACCATCCTTCCTCGTGCGTAGGCTACTTGTCCAATGAAAAAAGCAAAAAAATATGATATAACCAAAAAATACAAGAACGGATTGAATAGAAAGAATTCTAAAGATATTTCATCTCCAAATACATTTCTACCGTACACATAAATAGCATTATTAAATAAAGCCCCTAAGCTGAAGAGAATTCCACTGACTAATGTCAAGAAAAATTCATCGATTTTACTATTTCGCTTTATAAACGTAACACTGATAAATAATAACGCAACGAAAATAAAAATTATAGAAAAAATTATCATATTATTTTGATTAAAATCAGATTCTTTTCCTGAAGCAAATAAAGATGTCAAGATAACTCCCGCTACCATGGCGGTAATTCCTATAATTTCTCTTTTAATAATATGCTCCTTAAGAATTTGAAAACCCCAAAAAAAACAAACAATTAAGCTTAGATTTGATAAAGGTTTCACTACACTTAAATCATAAAGAGAGAGAGAATATTGATAAATCAAAAAGCCAGAAACGAAAAGTATACCTCCAATAACCCACGTAGGAATTCTCAATAGATGATAAAATCCACGAATTGGATTTTGAAAAAATCCTTTTAATGTCATTTCTATCTCAGTTACCTTACTTAAACTTATTTTTAAGAAATAGGCGGCCGTCCCGTTTAACAAGGCGTAAGATATCATTAGTAAGATTAATACCGCATCAAAAATATTGTTCAAACAACTCAACTAAATTTTTTTTTAAGAATCATCTAAAAGAAAATCTGAAGTAAATTTAAAAATATTTTTATTTTGAAAATCTGAATTTAATTAGATGAATTTACAGCTTGTCGATATCAAAAATTTACCAAAAACTAGTAATATTGATGGGACTCCACTGTATGCTAACCCCATTAGAATAATAAGGAGATTTTTTCTAAAAAGAAATGAATTATGTCTTAGATTTTTAACAGTGACTGAAGGTAATATACTAGATGTAGGATGTGGGAATGGGGTTTTGTTACCAACACTTTCACAAAATAATGGAATGATTGTGGGCGTAGATATTCATGAATCGCTTCCACAAGTGAATAAATATTTAAAAAATAATAACTTTCAAACAATTCATTTAATTCAGTCAGATTGTCATTTTTTACCTTTCAAAAAATCTGTTTTTAATTCCATTTTAGTAGTATCAACCTTTGATCATTTCCTAAAACCCTTTTTAGTCGTAAAACAATTACATCGAGCAATAGTTTCAAAAGGATCTATTATTTTTGGATTTCATGTGACAAATCTAGCTTATTACCTAACAAAAATTATTTTTAACATTGTTTATATTATATCATCTTTTATGCTCTTTCATAATTTCAAAGAATTTTTATCCTACCTTATCTTTAAACAAAAAGAATGGCGTCATTTATATTCCGATTCAGTTTTAATTCAAAAAATTTCAAAAAAATTCTCTATCAAAAAGATGGTTTATTTACGATTGATTTATCCAATTTTTGTAGCTTTAAAAAGTGTAAAGGAATGAATTAAACAAAATATAATTTTCAAAAATTATAATTAAAGATGAAACAAATATGAACCTAAGAATTGCCTTGATTTTTCCCAATATCAATTATTTAGGAAAAATTATAAAAGTATCGCTTGTACCACCTTTGGGATTAGCATACCTAGCTGCAGTTGTTGAGAAGGCGGGATATAACGTTTCAGTGATTGATGCATCAGCTCTAAACTTGAATGATGACAAATTGATGGCAAAATTAAAAGAATTCAAACCTGATGTAATTGGAATTACAACAAACATCTTGCTTTCATTACAGAATTTGCATTTAAGTAGACTCATTCAGAGGCAAATGCCGACTGTAAAACTCGTTTTTGGAGGCCCATGGGCATCCGCCGTCTATGAAATGCTGCTACGGAAGAGTTTTTGTGATTATGTCATAGTTGGAGAGGGAGAACATGCCTTTCTCGAATTATTAAAGGCTTTGGAAAAAGGAGAATCTCCAAAGAAGAAAAGTGGAATCTCTTATTTAGATCCAATTACCAAATCGGTTCAATTGGAACCACCTCGTCCTATCGAAGATTTAGATACACTGCCCTTCCCTGCCTGGCACCTATTTCCCTCCCCTAAAAAATATTTCTTTCATACACGAAAAAAAGTTTTTTATCCAATAACAACATCTCGGGGTTGCCCTTATCAATGTAATCATTGCACCAAAATAATTCATGGAACAAGGGTTCGATTTCGTAGTGTCAAAAATGTGATAAATGAAATTCGGTACTTAAAAGAAAAGTTTTCGGCATCTGAGCTTTTAATTGTAGATGACAATTTTACTGTCAATAAAAAACGTGCTGAAAAGATTCTTGATGAAATAATAAGAAATAATTTCAAATTATTGCTCAATTTTGGTAATGGATTACGTGCTGATACTTTAAATCAACATTTGATTCGGAAATTTAAACAAGCAGGTACTTATTTTATTGCTATTGGGGTGGAATCTGGAAACCAGCAAGTAGTTAATAAAATAGGAAAAAATTTAGATTTGAATGCAGTCAGGCGTGCAGCAAAACTCATAAAACAAGAAAAGCTTGTATTAACAACATTCTTTATGATTGGCCATCCCTTTGATACAGTTAAAACTATGAATGATACCATTAATTTTGCAATAGAGGTAGATCCAGATTATCCTGTTTTTTCTAAAGTAACAGCTCTTCCTGGCACAGAATTATACAACCTTATTAAACGGGAAGGGAGATTTTTGAGTCGATTTGGAGCTATAGCTGGATATCAAAGAAGTAAAGCAAATTTTGAAATATATGATCTTAAAGCAGATGATGTTGATAGAATGTTTAAACAAGCCTATAGAAGATTTTATTTTCGCCCGAGAAAAATGCTATCTTTGTTAACCTCAATGCGAACTTTTGTAGAATTTAAATATATATTAACTCAAGGGATTTTGATCATACTAAATTTATTACATTTGTCTCAATAAAAGGATTAAAGATTATTTATGAAAGATGATCTTTCTAGTTTTGAATAAAACAATTAAAATAAAAATTTAGTTAGTTTTTTATTAGGGAGATTATCAATGAAACTCTCGATAAAAAGACAAATCACTTTATTTGGCATGTTCTTTTTAATTTTTTACATATACATTGCCCCAACTACCGTAAATAAGGCACAAGTGGATAATATTTGGAGTGTTAATAAGGGGGATTCACGAATTTATCAAATTCAAAAGGAATTTCAGGGGGATTTTCGTGGAATAGCTAATAGAGTTATTCTAGAATATTATGTGATGAATAATTTCGATTTCAATTCAAATAATTTCTCTGATATCAAACTTGCTGTTACTGATTTGACCTCCACTCCTAATCATAAAAATTTTATGGATTTGGCGGATGATACATGGTGGTATTGGCGTGTTGTTGAAGGTTGGGAGAGAAATGATTATGTAAATATGTATTTCAAGGGATATTCAAATCAGAATTTAATAACTACATTAGAAAGACCATTTCCATTGTGTTGGACATTTCTATTAATGCCAATTAAAGGAAATGATCTATTACATATTGGAGTGAACTGGACCTATTCATTAAATTATATTAATGTGACAATTTCTAATTATTTAGTATATGAATACAACAACTGGATAATAATAAACATGCAAAAAGAAAATCAACTTGATGTTAATAGTAACACTTATTACAGTAATACTGGGGAAATCATTTGGGAAAAAATAACTGGATGGTTGGATTCTATTTCTTACACTCGAATTTACGACAATCCTCTCAATTATACAATTAAAATAACAGTGGACACTCTATCATCAATGACTTATACATATTCTGTGAGATATGATGGACAAATTTCGAATTCTCTGGATAAAAGAGATTACTCTTTCATAGTATATAACATCTGGGATAATGATGGAAACAATTATTCTGAGCTGCTTTATTTTCAGCAGAGGATGAAAAGTGGCAACCCTGATATCGAATCACTTATATTAGATGATAGTGATAGCGAATGGAATTGGCAGGATCTCACAAAACCGCTGAAATGTGAGGAGATTCAACCCATACTTCCTATATTTTGTGATGAAACCTATAATGTAGGTCTGAATTGGTCTACAGAACTCTATACTATCAACACAAGTCTCGTAAATTATTCTGTCGAAATCATTTCAAATCGGGTAGAAATATCTCATTGGAGTTTTGGGAAAGATTTTGAAACCGATGCACAAATTTTTTTAAACGAATTTATTGTATGGGATTACAGTACAGGTTGGTTAATTTCCTATAATTTATCCATAGATCATAGGGATCCATTAAATTACGTTTTAGAGATGTTAATTGAAGAAAAACGAACAGAATTTGGTTTTATTATTGATATTTCACTATTAATTGGGATTATTGGAATTATGTTAGGGACTATAAGCATTATCTTAGGATTTTATATTCTAAGAAAATTTAGAAATTATTCTGAGGAAGAATTCCTAGGATATATAGAACCTTCTAAATCCGTTCCATTGAAAGAACCTACTGAACCTGTTACATTCGAATAATTCTAGGAAAATTTAATGATTATCTTAATATTTTAAAAGAATGATAATTATAAACAAAATAGAAGTTGAAAAATGAAAAAATCAAAGATTACTCTCATTGTACCACCAGTAGAAGTTCAATATACTAAATTTCTTACAAAATCCAATCTATTATTACATGTGAAGAAATATCCTGCATTAGGATTAGGATACATTGCAGCTGTATTAGAAAAGAATGGGTACCCTATTCAATATATAGATATGTATGGCGAAGAGATGAATTATAAAACTTTACAAGCAGAAATGAAGAAAGCGCCCCCGGATTTTGTTGGAATCACTTGTGATATAACTACATTAATCCCAGCAAGAAAAGTAGCACGAATTATTCATAAATTAAATCCCAAATGTAAAATAATTGTTGGGGGGGCTCAAATTAATATTTATCCTTATGAAACTGTTCAACATAAAGAGTTTGATGTAGGGGTTATTGGAGAGGGGGAATATACTATGTTAGAGCTGATTTCTAAGTTGGAAAAGAACGAAGAATTAGATAATGTGAAAGGAATTATTTTTAAAAAAGATAATAAACTTATCAAGACTTCTCCTCGTCCAATCATTGAAAATTTAGATAAATTGCCATTTCCTGCCCGTCATTTAATGCCTATTACGCAATATTGTTCTGATCTCAATAAAACACGTCTATTTACTACAATATTATCCAGTCGGGGATGTCCATTTAATTGTTTATTTTGTCTAAAAAATGATCCTTGGCGAGGACGTAGCCCAAAGAAAGTAGTTGATGAACTAGAATTAATTAAGAATGATCTTGGAATTCAGGAGTTTTATTTTATTGATTTGACCATGACGGTGAAAAAAGATCGGGTAATTGAAATATGTAAAGAAATTATAAGAAGAAAACTAGAAATAATTTGGGAAATTCAAACAAGAGTAGATTGTATTGATAAAAGACTTCTCAATTGGTTAAAAAGGGCAGGATGCACACGAATTCGATTCGGGGTAGAATCTGGTGATCCAAGAATATTAAAAATTCTCCGTAAAAAATTTTCAACCCATCAAATAGAACAAGCTATTTCATGGACTAAAAAGGCAGGTTTAGAAGTTATTGCTTTTTTTATAATAGGTTGTCCTGGTGATACTCTCCAAAGTATTAATCGCACTATTGATTTTGCAAAGAAATTAAATCCAGATTTTGCCTTTTTTGGAATTGCAATACCAACACCAGGAACTGATATGTTAAATTTAGCTATTGAGCAAGGTATCGTTCCACGAGAAATCTGGACGAAATTTGTAAAAGGAAAAACAACTGAGATTCCAATTCCCCGATTTGAGACAAAAGAATTTGATAGTGAAAAATTATACAAACTTTTGAGAAAAGCTTATTTGAGTTTCTATTTTAGACCTAAATATTTTTTAAAGCGATTACGAAAGATAAAATCATTCTCAGAATTGAGAAATCACATGAAAGGGTTTAGGAATTTATTATTAGAAGTTTTCTCTAGTTATTTTATGTGAGTTAATTTGACCTTCAAATGATTTTTATTTTAGTGAATTCTAATTATAATATGTTTTTATAGAAATTTGAATAAAAATATGGTTCAATTAAATGCAAGTAAAATCTTTAATATCAAAAAATAGAAACATATTTCTAGCTATTGGCTTCATGGTTATTAATACTATAAGTATATTCTTAATTTTTAATAATGAATATTTTTACACAATTGACAAAAGTGTTTTAAATGTATTCATTATTTTAATCGGAATAGGAATCTGTTTCGTACCATTTTTCATTGCTTTCAAATATTTAAGGTCTCTTACTATTTCAAAATTATTTTTAATATTTATAATTACTCGAATCATTCTTCTAAGTTATTTTACCCTGATGTTTTACGGTGTGGAAACGGACACTTACACTTGGTGGGCTGAAATTGCTGAAAATATTTTAAATGGTAAATTATCTGATCCATATCATGATTTAACTTTAGAGGGGCTATTTTATGATCGATGGCGATTGCAACCTCCTTTTGCTATGTGGTGGTATACACTTAATTATACGCTCTATGGATTAAATCCATTTTATTGGCGTTTATTAAATCTCCTAATAGAGTTCGGAATCGTTTATGTTATGTATAAGATATTTAGCGAACTACAAATTGATGAAAGATATTTTAAAATTGGATTTGCGTTCTATATTTTTTCGATTTTACCAATTCATGCAATAACTTTATACGCAAATTATATAGCTTTCCCAGTTTTATTGGGATTACTTGGTGTTTTATTTTATTTAAAATCCAGAACCGATGAAAATTATCTGTACTTATCTATTTTATGCTTCACTTTAAACGCTTTAAGCGCATTTTATGGCACAGTTTGGTTATTAGGAATACTTTTACTATTATTATTTAGAAGGGATTTCAACCTGTTGATTATTGTTCTAACGGAAATAGCAGCCATTTTCTGTATAGTTTGTTTCCCCTTCCTAATGCATGATGCAATTGGATTCTTACAGAGATTAACATGGATACTTCAATTAGCTCCTCTAGAGCAAATGTTCACCACTATTTGGTTAATTGATATTGAATTTATAACCTATGTTCCCGCAATTTTTGCAATTATTTTAACGGCAATATATGTATACAAAAATCGTAATAGAGAAATTTCTATTGAATTTTTCATAATAATTCTTTCAATTTTTTTAATTTTTACACCCGCTTTTGGGCCATATTATCTTCTTTGGTTAATACCATTGATTTCTATTAACATTATCTATTCTTTTCGAAAATTTATTACAACTCACTTATTTTTTATTATTTATTTTTATATCACGTACTTCCTTGTAGCATACGCTATTGTATTGTATTCCCCTTCTACACATGGTTGGGCTGGATTATTAAATTATATGACTGAGATAGGTTTAACAAAAATTACTCAAATTTTTGGTCAGATTTTCTTTCAATTGGGTTTAATTTATCTTATTTACTCTTATACAAAACAAAAATTTTGGGTTTATACTCTTATAACACCATTTATCATTTATCATACAATTTTTCTATTATTCGGCGTATAATATTCATGTAAATTTCAAATCTGATATAAAATAACATAAAACGGTTTATGATCTTCAGAGGCTGAGAACGTGAAGTGGAAAAAAACGACTATATTCATTTTAATACAATTATTCATGGTATTTACTATAGTGCTTTTCTTTATATCTTCATATTCTGCTGAAATGGAACTATTGTGGTCAATTTTATTTTATCTTCATATTTCTTTCTTTATTTTTCTTGATATTTTTCTATTATTGGGGATAATTAGAGACAAATTCCGAATTTTTTATGTTATTTATTTAATCACTTCAGGTTATATTATCTTTAGTCTAACAGTACTTTTACCGTTTGGCATCTATCCTTCCACTTTTGATCCCCCTATTGGACACTTTTTTGTTATTCTATCCTTTTTTATATATGTTTTTCTTGAATTATTGTTTATTTTTTATTTAAGACAAAGAGATCCCAAAAGTAGGCTTGATCGGACAATTTATTTTGGATCAATAGTTACACTTACTACAATATTAACCCCTATAATTTTTTATTCTTCATACAAATTTCCAACGTTAGGCGGAACTTATGATTATTTGCTTCTTGCAACTCAATTGCTCTTTCTCCTTTCTTTACTCCCCTTTTGTTCTGCATTATGGCTATGTGCTAATAACGTATTGTATTCACAGGAAAAAACTAATTCTGAAGACATTCTTTTGAACACTCTTTTCAAATTAACAAAAAATTATGGAAGAGAAATTCTCTCATTTCCAGTTTTTTTCTTTGCGTTATATAGTGCTTATGAGACTTATTTTTTGATTTTTACTCATAATGTTTATTTTACTACATTTCTCATATTAGGCGGAGCAATTTTATCACTCATTGGATACATTTTATTATTCACTAATTACGCTGTAAACAAATATTTGTTCTATATAATTATAATTGGCGGAAGTTTAATCAGTGTGGGGATTGCTATTGAAACCTTACTTTATCCAAGTTTTCTCTTATGGTTAACTTACTTTCCGACTGTAATCCTAATAGTTACTTGCCTATTTAAAATAATTGAACAGTTTCAAAAATCCGGTCAAATATAAGTAAAGGATAAAGCTTACTTAAAAAGGATAAAATCAATAAATTTTAAGACCTCTTTTGTATCTCTCAGAAAATGCATCTAATCGTTTTTTCTGAATGAGATCTTTAATATTTTCTTTGGATTCTCCCTGTAACTGATTCAATAATAATTGTAAAACATTCTCATCAGTAAATTTTGTCATTTTTGGTGCTTTAATTCTTTTTAGAAACAGTTCAGTAAGAGAGTATTTTTTTCTTTGTATTATATTAGCGAGTTTTAATATAATTGATGCGAAAAGTTCAGAAAAATTGATGTGGAAAAATATATTATAGTGAATTTCAGATGTATTCATTACGCCTGAGTCTATAATTAACTCGAGAAGATTCAAATAGATTAATAAGATTATATCATCAAAATTCGGTATCGTCCCTTTAAGTTCTGGATTTTCTACCAAAAAGAGATTAAAATTTTCAAGAAGTATATCTTTGTTTATAATTTCATCAGTTGAAAAAGAATCTATATTTAAATTCATTTGTTTTTTTAATAATTTTGAAATAATTTCGTGAAATTTGGGGAAGAAGTCTGAATTTTTCAGTTTTTCGTTTGGAAATTTATGGAATTTTGTATTATGATCCATGAGTATTCTATTAAAGTTAATTTTTTCATTCCGAAGATTGATAATTTCAAAATTTTTAAAGAGGAGAACAGGTTTAATTTTTCTATTTGAATTAACGTCAATGATACGGATGATGCGACCATCCCGCTCCATCTTATTTAAATATTTAGATAAAGTATCATAACTAAATTTACCCCGTTTTTTCTTAATCTTTTTAAATAAGTTGTTAAAATTAATCCCCTTTTTCTCTTTTATATCGTATAATTCATCCAAAATTAACTTACAAATTTCTTCCTCTTGGGATTTTCTTCCCATAATTAGCTACCTCACGATCAGTTTCAGATTTATTGAATTACTCTATTATTTTTAGAGTTATTTAAGATTTTTGAAATGAATATAAATTAACGACAAAAATATATTATACGTAATAATACATTATTTAAAATAATAGATTAATTAAATTGGTCGCTTGCTGAAGTAGTAATAATGTATTTTCTCAATTTGAATTTTTTCAACACAATCAGAGGACCACAAATTTTGTGCCACTTTCCAGATTCCCTAGGGGTGGAAAAAGCACAGCAGATTGCAAATCTCTTAAATATTTCCGAACTCATTAAACAAAAATTTTTCGTCTATGAGACCTCTCCCCATTTTAAGACGGTAAATTACTATTTTGAAATTTCCTCCGAATGGGCTCGTGGTAAAAAAGAGATGTTATTATTATCGCTGATCTTGATTAACGAACCTATCGAGCAAATTCATGTTTTTGAAGAGTTACTAAAAAGAATCTCAGCAAGTGTTGCAGGCGTAAAAGATGCCTACAAAGGATTCTATTTGTACGATGTAGGAAAGGAAGATTATGACGAAATTGAGGAAATAAATGAAATTATTTGTAAAAAAATAGAATCATTTCTCGATGATACCAAAGAAACTTTAAAAATAGCACAAGAAACATTACTGGATCGTGTAATGGAAACCCCTGAGGAGCGAAAGATTGGTAGCTATATAGTAGATTCGAATTTCTTCGATTTTCTATTCCAAATAGAAAGAAATGAGCGTCCCTTTATATATTTAAATGAAATTATTAAGTATGGCATTCCAATTTTTATAACTCATCAGATCTTATTCGAAATTAGAACACCTGAAGAGGTACTTTCTAAACTCCTTAAAAGTATCCGGATTTTTCAAATAACTCCTCGAGTAATTATGAAATTAAAAACGGACATTTCAAAAGGTATTTGGTTAAAAGATTCAAGCTTATCCTTAATTGCATTAGCACGAAGTCTAATGAAAGATGAGAGTTATCATCCCGTAACAATTGTTTCCGATGACTTTGAACTCATCCAATTCGTCCAAGACTACTTTAAAGAAATCAAAATCCTTCCATCCAGTAGTTTTGTTCTAGAATTGATTAACAATCTAAAGGATAAACAGATTCAAACATATTTTAATAAAATACGAAAAAAGATCATTAATATTGAGATGCAACAGGCACTTGAACAGCGAGATACTCACCCTGGTGATCAATTAACATGGTTAATAGAGAAAGCCATTAGTGCAGCAAGTAGTTCCTTTAGTTCTCCCTCAGAAATATCCAATGCAATCAATGAATTACCAAAAGTTGAATTATCTTTAATCAATTTATATACTAAGGGTCATAAATTACAGAAACCTCAATTAAAACCAATTCAAGATTTAGTGCCTTTTTTGGATGACATGAAAGAAGTAATTCAAAACCTAAATTTGGTTCAAAAGCATCTAGCAAAAGATGATATGGAAAAGGCTTCTGAAATTATTCATGATACCCTCGGTAAGCTTTCTAACACATTTTTATTAGCGGGCGCTGGGCTCCGAGAACGCCGAAAACTTCAATTTCAAATATATCTGGCAAAAATGCTGGCTAATTTCGAATTTTTAGCTGCCGTTTCCCATACTGATTTGATTGAACTAGATCATGCAATTGATCATTTCACTCAGAGTGCTATCTATAGTTCAATAGTGGGAAATCAAAATAATATCGTTATCTCTACCTACTTGAAGAGTCTTTCACTTATTTATCACCAGCAGTACGAACGCGCACTTCGTCACTTTGATATGACACGCCTATTAAGTGAGCATTATAAAATGCCCCGATATAATGTAATGGGTCTTGGTGGCGTTGCTATTGCTAAATTTCTCATGGGAAACGTAGAAGAAGCAAAAGGTACCATGAACGAAGTGCATAAACTTATTGAAAACGACGAGCAGGAATCCCTATTAGTTATGAATGAATTTGGGGATAACTTCTATATGATGGGCCGTCCAGATGTTGCAATTCATCTATATAATGAGGCCTTTGAAATTGCGATTAGTCTGAAGCGAATTACAATGGCTGATTCAGTCTTCTCAAAAATAACACGTTGTTATTACGCTATTGGGTCATATAGTAATTCTCCATTAGTTTCACAATTACAAAAGGTTTTAGATTTAGCTTATACCCTAAAAGACAAGGAAGATATAGAGCTTTATGAACAAAAAATCGCACAACTCAGCAAAATTCATGAATTAGCGAAAAAACCTTTGCCTTTTAAAATCGATAAAAAATGGTTACTTGGACGTGCTTTACCAGCTTCACTAAAAGGTTGGATGGACCTCCTACATGTTTCTAAAGAGCAAAAAGATTTGAATAGAGACCAACAAATCCAATTTACAAATTTCTTCTGCTATAAACCCGAATTAGGGAATCTATTAATAAAAATTCCTGAAAAAGTATCTTTACGGTTTGAACGAGTACCCGAATCTTATAAATTAGCTTTAAAAACTAGTAAAGAAAAATACAGCATTATTGAAGCGTCTGATGCGGATAAAGAAAAGTTTTTAATTCGTTTTATTATTATAACAAAATCCATGGATAATATTTCAATTAGAAGGGGCGCACCTCAAGTATTCGGAAAATTCTTAGAATTATAAGAAAAATTCTATTTTCTCGGTAAATCGCTCCTTTTAAAAACGAACTTAGGTGGTTTTGAAACTTCTTTTATCTTCTCTACTGCTTGATGTAACATTTTGGCATCAAATGTATATTCAGATCCTAATTTTTCAGTAATTTTGCTCTCAAGAACTCCGAGATTGTCAGCATTCACTTCAATCCCTATAATTTTGTGAATTAATGTAAATACTTCTTTAATTATATCAGTATCTTCATCCATTAATAATTTGAGTGATTTTCCTAACGATTTAATAGCAATCTCAGGATAATTATCAATTAGATCATTAAAAGATTCTACGGTTCCCTTCCTTACGCTCCACTCTTCATCCTCTAATCCTTTATAAAGAAAAGGCATGACATCCTCTAATTTGTCTTCTCGAGCTATAGCAATACTATTAAAAACTTTAATGATTCCCCAACGGACATAACGATTTTTATCAGTATCTAATTCGGATAATAACCTAAATACATTTTTAACTTCGACTTTTGGGAGAATCTGCATCATTTTTGTAAGAGATTCTGCTGCTTCTAGTCTAACAGTCCATATTTTGTCTATTTTCAGGAAATCTAGTAAACGAGGGACAATACTAACCGATTTGAATCGATCATCTTCTGTAATTTTTCTGAGAAGAATAATTGCCTTCCTTCTCACATGAACGTCAGTATTCTCTAATAAACGATATAATTTAGGCGTATATTCGGGTCTAATATACTCTTGATTGACACTCTTTTCAATGGAATCTATGAGCGTTTTATCATGAATGAATCGGGATTTAATCGCTGCATTTAATTTCATAGAGTCGTATGTGAGTGCCACTACTAGCGCCCGTGAAGGAGATTTTGCTTTCCTATATATAATTAGGATTAGAAAAATAGGAATGAGAAAAGTCTGTATTATTATGATAATTTCGATTAAAGCGGCAAAGTCAGTTGGGACCATTATAAAACTTATACTTTGGAAAGTTTGTTGCGCCAGAAATGTGAACAATCCAAATCCAAGAAGGAGATAAGATCCATGAATATATTCAAAAGGACGCGTTACATTATCAATGATGTGGGTTAATTCAACGGGATAATATTTTAACCCTTTAATAATTCCATATATAAGAACGAATAATAATACTAAAAGCGAAAAGAAAATTAAATCAGAATTTTGTAAGAATAAAGCCATTTCAAAAAGAACAGTAATTCCAATATATACCATTCCAATAATAAAACGAAGATTTTTCAAATTATGGAGAAATAAGAGGGGTGTGAGTAATTTAAAAATTGCAAAGGCAATGACATATCCAACTATTATTAAAGGATATATCATAAAAACAATGAAAATCGAAAATAAGAAATCAAAATTAAGTCCAAAAAAAAGAATTAAAATTGGAATTAAAAAAAATAAAAAAGAATATAATATAACTGCTTCTACTTTTCCTTTTACAGTTCCGATAAATTTTCGAATTACTTTACGAATCACTTTATGGTACGGCGTTTCTGCTTCGCTTTCCTTTTCCGATAAAAAGAGTAATTCACCGATTGGATAGGCAATGAGAATAAAGACTCCACCCAATAAAAAAAAGTAATAAGAGAACATAGGCCAATCATCGAAAATCCATGAATAAATTTGTAATATAACCAAGTTAACGCCTATGCTTAGAATTACACAAAAAAAGATACTGGTCTTGAGAGTACTTTCTAGCTGGTCTGCTCTGTATTGCATTGCCCGACTCTTTCTTATCTCAGTCGTGGAGATGATTTCGTCTATTGAAGTGTAGAATTTACGATAGATAACGTAGCCTAATACTATCCAAACAACAAAACTGATTAAAAAAAAGAAGTCGGTGGTGGATTCCATAGAGTGGAATACTCCAAGAATGTATTGATCTATTCCATTAAACTCTCAAGCCATGGTTCAAGTTCAGTTGGAGCTTCGTGCGCTAATTTTTCTTTAACCGATGGATCTCCGTGAATACTAGATAAAATTATGGTTTTACCTTCTAAATAGATGGGTATGGCGCTGAAATATCTTCCATCGAATTCGACAATTACTTGTTCATCTTCCAAAACAAGCATTTGAAGATTTTGAATGGTTAATGCATTAATTAATTCACCAATCTCTTCGCTTTGAATGAATTCCCCTACTCTAATTCCAGATAAATCAAATAGAACTAAGTTATCTAATCCACTTACAATTGCATGTTTTTCAAGGATCTGATTAATTGTTGCTTGGACGTCTACATTAGCGAAAATTCTAATTAACTCGGTGAATGAGTTAAATACTGTCAAATCATTATAAACCGAAGAATTTCTCAGTTGAAAAGTAATATTTGCCTCGCCTAAGATCTTTGAAACCCGTTTAGTTAAGTCCTTTATAAATATCTGGTATTTAGGCTCTATTTCAAGTTCAGGATCATACTTATGGAAAAGTACCATAAAATATGGATTTTCATTCAAGAAGTGAAAAATATTTACAACCCGTTCTAAATATACCATTGTTTCGTCAAATCGTTCTTCATCTTGGATATCAACAACATAGATTACTGCGCTACAGTCAAAGAAAAATCGCTCTGGCTCTTTAAGATATACCCTCCTATATTGCTGCTGCCCTCCTAAATCCCAAAGCATAACATTTACATTTGAAACTTTTAGCCGATCTTGAACTGCACCTTTTGTAGGCAAAAGATCTTTCAACATCTGCCCAAAAGCTTGGAGGTTCATCCGATATTTAATAGTTAGTGTCTTCGAGATAGCTGTCTTTCCTGCATTATCTATTCCAAGAAGCATCACTTTTTTAGCAATTTCGCCCCGATATTTTGGTGCGCGTACGATAAGCTTAGCTAATGCTACCCATTCTTCCAGTTGTAAAACATCTATATCATATTGCTCTAGAAAAGACTGCTCCTTTTTTGGATCCACCTTTGCTAAATCTTTAATTTTGTCAGCCTTTAACTCACTTTTAATTACGTCTGCGTAATCCCCGATTGCTTTAATAACGGAAATTTCCAAATTTCTTAGGTCTTTAATTTTTTCCGGTCGGATGAGATCTGGAATAAGAAGCGAGTATATCTTTTCATGAAATCTTTTTATATTCATCATTTTAATCGCCTCTTGTGAATCTTAAAACGGTTTAAGTATATTTCCCTATTTAAGTGTTTTTTTAAATCCAATATTTATCATCTTAAATTTAAAAATATAGAATTTTTTAATAGAAAATAAAGATTCATTCTCTTAATTAAAAGAATTTATGTATATTTTTCGCCCTGTCATCAGTTATACTTTTTGAAAGAAATTTAGCAATAAATTTTCCAGTTCCTCACGATTCTGTATCTGAATTGCATCAGTGAAATGTTCTTCTGTAATTTCAGGATTATTAGTATATTTGATTAGAAAGAGGGATAATTTTCCAATATCTAATGGACTTAATGTAAGTAGATCTCCATTCATTCTCAATATAACCGGTTTTTGGGATACTGAGTAAATTTTTCGGAGTTCATCGATATATTGACTTAATGTGGTAATACTTGTTTTATCTATCGAAAATTCACCAACTACAACGTCATCTGAACTCATTAATAAAATTGAATTTGCCCCAAAATATTCTGTCCAAACTTCTAAATAGTCAGATAACTTGATTATACTTTCTTTTTCTGATAAAGCACGAATTCCATAAGAAAACGCTGAAATGATCGACCATCTTTTAAAAATGGAGGTTGGAAAAAAAGCGATATTAAATCCATCAGCTAATTTCGTAAGTTTTTTGTTGATGTCGTTTGTAAATAATTTCACGTTTTTTGTATGTTCTATGTCCGGATCTATTTTGTGGAGAAATATAACAATATTAGGGGATTGATCATATTCTCGTAGCACAGAAATAATTCTTTCAAAATAATTAATCACTCCATCAAATCGAATTTCGTCCTGTATATCAACAATAAAAAATAAGAGGCTCAATTCCGTAAATATATGCTCTTTTTTATCAAAATAATCTGAAATATATTGTTCTTGTCCTCCTAAATCCCATAAGACAAAATCAATCTCTAAAATTTTGGATTTACTACGTTCGATCCCCTTAGTTGGTTTAAGTTTATTTAAAAAACTATAATTTTTCTTAAGGACATGAAGAATCGATGTCTTTCCGGCGTTGTCGATCCCACAAAATAGTATCTTTTTCATTTCTGTCATACGTTTTGCTTCCCCATGAAATTTACTATTTTATAAGGAAATTGATAAGGTATTTTATTTTGTAATTAAAATAGATTATTAATAGGTTATTGTTATGTAATATCCATTTTTGATCTAAGGACTTAAGAATTTGATGGAGAAAAATAATGGACCGGCGGAAAGAGAAGTTCAAGGAATTAGACGAAATTGAGAAAGCTGCAGGAAACTTACTCGAAGAACTTGCTCAGTTAGAAAGCTTACCAGACTCTACTTCAACTCAAGATAATTATTTGAATATAATCAAAGAAATGCAAAATCAAATGAAGGAAACAATCCTTAAAGGGATTCGTTTAAACGATCGCGATGTATTTTTAAAAGGTTTAGAATTTTATAAAAAAAATTATACAATTTTAAGCACTATCGGAGATAGACGCGTTTGTGAAGATTACCAACATGAAATGATCCAAATCTTGACGGATCTTATTGTGCATTTTAAAAAAGAAATTAATAATCCACTACGTCGTTACTTTATCATCATATCACTTCAATTTATTGCCAAAATTTACGAAGATGCTCAAAACTTCTCCAGGGCTATTGAAATTCGTTTGACAGTTAGTAACTTGCTAAAATCCTGGGCGGGCGCTCTTGAATATTCAGCTATTGTTCTCGATTATTTATTAAACGATGAAATTGCCAGAGCGCAGGAGTTTTTAAAACAATTTGTTCTATTAGAATCGAAAATTTATTTGTTAAATATTAATATAATTGAACAAAGCATCCAATCCAAGCGACTTTTTTATTTAAAAGAGTTTTCTGAAGCTGTTATTACGGGAACATCCAAGGATTTACCCATCTTTTTTGAAGATGCAAAAGAATACTTAGATAAGCTAGACCTTTCAGATAATTTTGAACTTAAACGCATTTATACCCTATTCTCGATCTATATGAAAAAGATTGGACAAGCTCCCCTAGTTGAGGAAGTTTTAGAAGAGATTCCGATAGAATCTCCTACTACAGAACCTTCGGAGACTCAACTCCTTACAAGCATAAAAAAAGTCGTCTTAGAAAGTATTAAATCCCAGCAAATTCCTAAAACTAAACCATCTTCCGCACCGGTCATTAATACCTCCGCAATCATGACTGAATTAAAGGAATTCATATCAAATAGTATCAAAACTCTCAGCCAAGAAATCATAAGCAACGTCAGCAAATACACTCTAGCAGTTCCTCAAACTCAGAGGCCTAGATCTTCTCATATTCTTGACGACAATATTCCTGAAATCAGCGTCGTTAGTCCAACAGCCTCTGGTGAAAAGCCACAACGCCCCAAGCTGGCGGATGTTCTCGATTCCATAATTGTCTCCGAATAGACAGGTTCATATATAACTTACTATTTTTAATTCATTCGTTAGATTTTTTAATCGGAAGGAATAGAAAATAGAATTAACTAATATAAGTATAACAAAACATCTGGAAGAAATGTAAAAATGTTAAACGTGAAATTTGCAAGCGAATCAGATCCAGAAACAGATGTTTCATTGTCCTTTTTTGCTGCAGAGAGAATTTTAGGAGAGGTAATATTCTCCGAAAGATTCCTATTTGATATCGGGAAACTAATTCAACAAAAAGGAATTTACCATCTCAATGAAACTTTAAAGGATGTGAAATTACCCTCTGGTCAATTATTAGGCGGACAATTTGTATTCATCGTAGCGAAATCTGAAAAAGAAAACCTAGACTTCGGAGTTTTATTTAATAGATTAGAAAGTGGGGGATATCATATATCTGGATTGTGGCCACGCGATTTTGCAGAAATCTGCAGGTCAGATCCTGAAATTTTTGAATTTTTGATGTTTAGGCTAATAAACACTCCAGACTTTTTTAGCAAGGTAACGTTATATCAAACTCTTGGAATGAAACTACCAAAAATGGAAATTAAACCCCCAACCGTTGAAATGAAGCCTCCTGCTGTCCCCAAAATAACCCCAGCCGCTCCTGCTGCAGCTGCGGAAGTAAAAGCTGCAGTTAAACCTACGGGCGTAGAAGTAACACCAACAACAGTTCCCCCGAAAGTAGAATTTAGGCCCCCAGAGGCAGCAAAAGTAGAAGTACCCCCAGATCTGTTAGAAGGCCGATGTCCCTTTTGTAAAGCAGCGATACCAGAACCACGACTCAAAGTACTTCAACGTGGAAATAACACGTTCTGTCCAAAGTGTCTAAAGATTCTTAAGGGGTTTACTGCTCCTGTGGAAGTCTCAGCAGTTTCCGAAGTAAGTGTAACTGAAACAACAAAAAACGAGCTAGCTGAACTAGTTAAACAGGCAGAGCAGGCCGTCCAAAGAAAAGATTATTCACAGGCTGCATCCAATTATCGAATAGCTGCCCAAAAGGCAAATTTACTCAACGATAGCAGTTACGCAAGCGAACTAGAAAGTAAAGCCGAAGAATGTTCATTGAATCTCAGATCTACCAAAATACAAGAATTAATGAAATCTGCAGATGATTATTTCAGGCAAAAATCTTATGATACTGCAATAAAAGAATATAAAATTGCCGTTGATTTAGCGAAAAGGATTAAAGATAACGAACTCTTAAATACCATTAACACCCGTATTCGAAAATGTGCTGAATTAATTGTCACAGAAAAAGTTGAAGGATTTATCAATCAGGCTGATCAACTTTTACAAGAGGAGAGATACGACGAAGCAAAACAAAATTACATTCAAGCGTTAGAATTAGAGAGAAAAATTGGTGAAAAAGAGACAATCCTCTTGCTTGAACAAAAAATCAGTGATTGTGAGAACTTTCCGCTGAAAAAGAAGCTAAAAGAAGCCTCATCTAGAGCCGAAAAACAGTTCAAAATTGATAATTTTGACGAAGCATCCCAACTTTATCGAGAAGCAGCAAGTTGTGCTAGCCAGCTTAGAGATCGAGAAGCGCAAAGTTTCTTTGAACAAAAAATCGAAGAATGTAGAACTACACCTCTCAAACGAAAGATTCAAGAGCTTGTAAGAACTGCCGAGGAACAATTTCAATCGCAAAACTTTGATGCCGCTACTAATACCTATCGAAGCGCCTTGAATTTTGCAACTGAATTAGCAGATAAGGCTCTTGTTAGAGAACTTGAAGATAAAATAATACAAAGTAGTATGGGTGAGTCCGAGCTTAAACTCCAGAACGTTCTGCAGGATGCCAACAACAAATTTGCACAAAAGGACTATATAAATGCTAAAAGAGGGTACCAAGAAGCAGTTTCAATTGCAAAACAAATGCAAAAATCTGATTCAGCTAAAACTTTTGAAGAAAAAGCTAAAGCATGTGATACCAAAATAAATATAGATAAGACAATTCAAGAAGCCCAAACTAATTATCAAAGTAAAAATTTCGAAATGGCACTTAAACTATATAACGATGTTCGTAAATTAGCGCAAGGTATCAATGATGAGGAAACCATTAAAATAGCAGTAGCTCAAGTTAGGGAAATTCAACAGGTAATGATGAAGGAAAGTTTATCGAATTTTATAAGCAAAGCGGATCTTCTCATATCAGAACAAAATTTTGAGGGAGCAAAAGAAAAACTTGAGCAAGCGAATAAATTAGCTACTAAAATGAATGATACTGCAACAATCCAAGAAATTTCAACTAAATTTGCACAATGCGAAGCAGGAATTAAAGCCGCACTTCAAGCCAAAATCGAACCAACTGGGTTTTTATGTCCTTTCTGCGATTTCCCACTTCCAGAGAAAGTGGTTAAAAACCTCAAAAAGGGCTATAATGATCAGTGTCCAAATTGCAATAAAACACTTGGAAAAAGGGCTCTTGAGCTCTAATCTTTTTTTTTGTCGTATTAAAATAAATCATTCTCTCAAATTTAACGAATTTTTTAAGGAAAATACAAACCTTCAAATTAATTATAAAAATTTATACATTTCTCTCAAAATCTATAAATTTCTATACCAATTCTCCATCTACCCACACGCGAGTAGACCAGCCGTAAGGTTATCCGGCTGTGTGCCCGTCGCCGGGTTCGCCCCATTCATCATTAACTTCTTCACTATCGCCGCAGGTTTATAGGAAGGAGTCTTCGAAGGATTGAAGGAGGTTATCCCACATTGCTTAAAAAGGTCATAGAGCTGCGCCCACTGATAGTAGGGACTGCTCGGGTTCAAACGGGGTTTGAGAACGCCCCCGACTTGTGCGAGCAACCGCTTATAGAAGGCTGGAAAATCTTCCGTGAACCCTAATCCTTTCCGAGCTATCACATAACTCGCCAGGACGTGCCTGGACAAATTAAATGACCGTGAATACTTCAATTCGCCGATGATTGAAGTGTAAGCAGGGTGAATTTTCTTGATTGCTATACCTTTCCGCATACACTTACGCTCTAAAAGGGGAAGCATGGACGTTTTCAATTGATTGATTTTCCGATTGCGTTTCTTATTATAGGAAAAAGACTGATCAAAGGAGAGGTCTTCAATAATTACTCCCTTTCCCTTATTCAGACAGTAATTAATGACTTTTTCGAGCTTGAAACTCGCGTAATCATGCCGCCTGCCTTTCCGAAAGGTGTGCAAATTGCGAAACGGAATCAACTGGTAACTTAGAAAATGCCCATCTCTATCGATATTTACAAGGACAAAAAAATTATAATTGAAATCCAACCCAATAGCCCCGTTCTGAAACCCAGAGCGCGCGTTGGGTTCAGGGGTTTCATAGGACACGTGGGTATAATATCTCAATTCCCCTTTGATGAATTGCCGTTTTACTACCACGGTATATTTGTCCAATTGGAGGATTTCTTGGAATGCTGATCTCTGGTCCGGATTCACCGCGAGCGGAACTCGAATGCGTTTCGGAATTGTCCCTTTCGCTTTGTGAAAGGTCGAAATCCGCAACGCATCGCTGGGCAAGATCTTCAAATTATTATTTTGTACCCCACCCTGCGCCTTGCCAATACAGCAAAACGAAGCATCCCGCCGGATTATAAATTCAGTCCTAGAAATTTTCCCCCGAATGCGTTCCCGAAACAGTGATTTCGTGCCAAATACGACGGGTTTGAGAATCAGGTGCGCCACCCTATTTTGGAGCGAGGATAAAAGCGCATATAACCCTTTTAGACTCCGATCCTTCGGGGTCTTCTCTTTAGTTCGGGCAATCTTTCCTTTCACGACCTCAATTTTTTGGTGCAGGTAGTTCTCCCGCTTCTCCAGCCACGTTTTCTGCTGTTCCAGCTTGGTTTGATTCTCAATCATTATGGTATTAACGTAGGGGTTGTTATGGCACACCTGCATCAATTTCTGTTGAATTCCCGATTTTCCAGTGAAGAGGAGTTGATATCCCCTACGCTTCATCCGATTATAAATGGTAAAGATTTCGTTCAGCAGTGGTATTTGTGATTCTGAGGGATGTAAGCGAAAAATAACTGTGGTGAGCATACTCGTATACCCAGCAATCTAAGACTAACTTCTTACGAAATACAGTCAATGGTGCGATATAAAGCTTCGCCCGTCAAAATGCGCAAATTATCCGTTTGCGCAAATTCAACCCAGCGATTCCTTTTCAGGATGCTTCAAAATTTGCTTAATTTGGGATCTCTTTTTCCGCCCGCGACGTTTACCGTACAAGCGACTACTGAAATGGACGATGATCGCGATCATGGCATCAATGATTTCCTGGTTATAATCAGACTCGACACGGTTAATAATAACCAACTCAGTTCCAAACGAGGTGAGCAATTCTGAGTTTGGGATAAAGTACGAGTATTGACCTCGCGGGATTTAATTCTGATAAAATCGCGGGAGGCATGACATCAGCACGAAATATAAACTTATTAGTCTGTTATTAAAAACCATCGAAATGTACTTTAAAGAGATATTTTATAGTTGTTAAAATTCACATTCAAATTAGAGAGAAATGCGCAATCAAATCACATCAATTTTATATGGTTCAATATTATTTATAAAATTCAATGGAAAATACCAAGATAGAAAAGTTATTTCCTCAATTTAAACAATTTATTAAAAGGTTTATATCTCTTTTTGAAAGATGGAGTCGAGAGTTGGCCATTTATAGTAAAATCGAACCCTACGAGCATGGGGAAGATTGGGGTTGGAATCCTAATACCAATATGGCGCTCCTTCTGGAGAAAAAACTTGAAAAATTTCAGGAACCTCTTCATTCTTTGATAAAAAGTTTAGGGGAAGAATTTAAGACCGCGGATTTGCACGTTCCTAGGAATTCTGAACGATATTGCCTATACCAGTTTATCTTGTGGTTCTATAGAGATGACTATAAATTTTGTGAACTAGCTGGACTTCCTGAACCAGATTATACCCAACTAACAAAAAAGCACCTAGAAAGATTGAAAAAACGAGTCGCAGAAATATTGGGGAGAGGGGATATAGAAAGATTGAGAAGACCAGATCTAAAAATATTGAGAGGATGGGATCTAGAAAGATTTGAAGAACTGGAAAGATTGGGAAAACTGAACCTAAAAAGATTGGCAAGAACGCCCCTATGGAAATTGGGAAGACGGGATAATTTCGCAGCGATTGCAAAAATGATAGACCGAATCAAGACTTTTCAGGACCCAATCGCCATTTTAGAAAATATTGAAGTTATTGACCAATTACTGCGGTCTCGTCCTGAATTGATGCCTCTCTGTGAGGGCGAAAGACCTTGGAAATATGAAGATTTATTTAAAAAATACGAGTTAATATTGGCTGAAATCGCTGCAAAAATTAGGAAAAATGAGAATGCATCCAGTTTACTTTATGATGCCTTTAATACTTTTCGAGAGACAACTGGGGGAAATTGGGAAGGTGAAATGGATTCAGCTAAATATCCCAACCTTAACAATCTTTATCAGACCGAACCTTTTGAACTTCTTAAACCTTGGAAGGTGGGGGACAAACTTCGAGTTGTATTAGACGTAATGCGCTGGATATCTTTTCCATTTAACGAAAGAGACAAAGTGTGGTTTGAAAAATTTCGTGAATTAATTAGATCCGTTTATAATGAAGGCCTCATTCTCGAGGGACTATTTAAATATTTGCAGTTAGCCGAAATGTGTATCAGAAATGGACGAGTCCAAGACAGCTTTGAAATTTACAGAGGTATTTGTCAGGAAATAGAGAAACAATTATTACCTGATTCTCCTATTGACCCCTACCGATATAGTGTCGAGATGGAAATACATTGGGATTCTATCGGAAACATCCATAATGGTTTAGATAATCAAGTAATGGAGGTACTTACCGACACTCCTATTGAAAAAGATAGTTCCATCTTTTCAGACCTCCTTAAATTCTTTATCCAAAAACCAACTTATTTTGATGAATGTTATCCTGAAGGGATTTTGAATCTCTACAAGTCAGCCATTAGAAACCAGCCTGAACTTGCAAAGAAGTATGTTTTACATCTAGGCGAATTAAATCGTTGGAACATCGAATTCATAATCACTACTCCACCAGAATTAATTACACAAGAACTTAGCGATTACTTCGAGTGGGAGTATGATATTGGGGATGAAGGCAAAATTTACGACTGGTATTATGAACTCGATGAACGTGATTATAGAAGGATAGGGAAAACTCATTCTTATCTTTTGGATACCATTGAGAAAATCATAGAAACGTTATTTTAAGGCATTAATGTTAATTTTCGCCATTATTACATCATCTATCCAAATTTCTTCCGAAATCATAATATGCTCTTAATAATACAAAATTTGAAATAAATTCTCAATTTAATTTT
This sequence comes from Candidatus Helarchaeota archaeon, assembly GCA_013375405.1. The sequence continues at coordinate 28,481 of JABXJU010000002.1, read as the reverse complement.
TTATACATAAAAACCTATAAAGCTATAAAGGATGCAGGGTATATATTTATACGCAGAGGACGGTCATCCTCACGGTCGGTTTCGTAAGATATTTAGGATAGTTAGTAAATTTAAACGATACATTTAAATCAATTCTTAGAAATATTATCATATTCATTACACTTAACTCATTATTTCGGAAGTGATCGGACTGGTTATTGATTGGGATAAGATCCAAAAAGATCCGGAGAAAGATTGGAAAGTTGTAGGACAATTATTGATTGATAATCGGAATAAAATCGAAGCACTCGAAAGAGAACTAGAAGAATCCGAAAATACTCGAAAAAATTTGAAAACGAACTTAGCTGAAACAAAGTCCAGAATCAAAGAACTTGAAGATCATACCGAAAAATTCTCAGATATAGAAGGTACGATAGAAAAAGTTCAAAGTGAGAAGCAAAAAATTTCAGAACTGATGAAAAATAAAATAGAAGAATTAGACTTAAAGATTCAAACTTTAAACCGTGAGTTAGACGATAAAACTCAAGCTTTAGAGCTTGCTGAGACCCATATGGATAGTTCATCGACCCACCAAGAAGGTTTACTAAAGACGGTTGAAGAAAAAAATAAGGAAATCACAGAACTTCATAGTATTATTGAAGAAAAAAATAAAATAATCAAGCGTCTCTCAGAAGAACTCGAGGAACAAAAAGAAGAAACTATAGATTTAACGGAAAAAATTAAGGAACGTGATACAAAAATCGAGGAAATTTCAACAAAAATCCCTGCGCCCATCCCTCCAGCACCAGCTGTGAGCGGCCCTGCGCCTACTTCTTCAACACCAGCTTTGAGCCCTTCTGCTTCTACTTCTCCAGCATCATATGTGCGCCCTTCCCCTCAGGTTATGAAACCACTTGCTACAGATGCCGAGCTAGAATGGAGGGACACAGATGAACAGCTAAAGATACTTATGATTGAAGGTGAAGAGCTCAAAGAAGTTGAAGGATTGAGTTCCGATCAGGTAGGACTAGTAATAGATAAACCAAATGGTACCATTTGGGTCTGGAAAGGATCAGGCGCTAGTAGACTCAATGCTATTAGAACAAGTACAAAAGCTCCTACAATACGATCGAAATATAGGCTCTATGATTGGAAAGTAGATTTTATTGATCAAGGAGAAGAGCCTGAAGACTTTCCTTTTAATATAATTACTTCATAAATATTTTTTCTTTTTTACTAATCAAAATTCGTAAATAGTTCCTTCCTTAAACGTAATGTAAAAATAGAGTTGAAAATAAAAAGGCCTTAAATTATGTTAGGCCTAATACATCCTGCATTGAATAAATGCGCCCTGACTCTCCTCTTTGGGCGAGAAATTTGATTGCAACTAGAGTACCAGTGGCAAAACATTGCCGGCTGTGTGCACGATGCGTGACTTCAATTCGTTCCCCTGGTCCTGCATACAGGATTGTGTGTTCGCCAACAATATCGCCTGCACGAACCGCATGTATACCAATTTCATCCGCGCCGACCTTGCGAGGATTGAATCCCTTCGATCGTCCAAATTTCCCTACTTCGTCGATGTTTTTATTGAGAGCTGATGCAATAATTTGAGCTAATTTCATTGCAGTTCCGCTTGGGACATCCTTCTTTCGATGGTGGTGGGTTTCAGTAATTTCAATATCATAAGTGGAGAGTAACTCTGTCAATTGTCCTGATAGATTGAACAAAATATTAACTCCTAATGACATATTCGGTGAAATAACGGTACAAGTTTCATGTTTCTTTATAAGGTTCTCAAAATTTTGGAGAAATTCTGAGGACAGGGCAGTAGTTCCTATAACAGATTTAATCTTTTGTTCTGCAACAATTATACAATTCTTTTCTGCAGCTTTTGCAATGGTAAAATCCACATACACTTCAGGTTTGGTGGCTTTTAGAACATCTGGAAGCTTATCCCCACTTAATATAGGCACACCTAAAGGATCGAATCCATGAAAGGTCCCAACATCCTTTCCTTCATTAGGAGATTGGGAGATGGAAAAGCCCGCGACTATCTCTAGTTCAGGATCCTGAATAACATCTTTTGCTACAAGACCACCCATGTTCCCGTCAATCCCAGCCAGTGCGACTCTAATCATACCTAACTCACATCCAAAAAAATGATTATAAGAGCTTTAAATCCTTCAGCACCACTTTGATTTTTTCTGTATTTTCGGGCGTAGGCTCAACTAATGGTGATCTAAGATTCCAATTCTCAATTCCAGCTAGTTTCATTAACTGTGCAGCTTTCTTACATGGCCCTGGATTGGTCTCCACAAATAGAACTTTGAATAAGGGAAGCAACTTAAAGTGGTCTTCACGGGCTTTTTTGTAGTTGCCTTGAATTAAATTATTCATGAAGGTAGACATTAATTTTGGCGCAACATTTGCCGCAACGCTTATCACACCTGTTCCTCCTAGCGTACAAAGGGAATAGGTTAATGAATCATCACCGGAGACTACAACAAAACCTGAAGGAGCCCCTGCTAAAATATTCATTATTTGCCCTATATTTCCTGAGGCTTCTTTAATAGCTACCACATTTTTATGTTTCGCAAGTTCTAATGTGGTACTTGCTTCCACATTTCGTCCTGTTCGCGAAGGGACGTTATAGAGCACGATTGGAATATTTGTTTCATTGGCTAATGTCGTGAAGTGATGGATAAGACCTCTCTGAGTGGGTTTGTTGTAATATGGGCTGATTATTAACGCACCATCGGCACCCGCATTCTCTGCGTGCTTTGTCAGATTGAGTGCCTCTTTTGTCGAATTTGATCCAGTACCTGCCACTACAGGAACGCGTCCATTGGTTTGATCTATCACGATGTCAATCATCCGTTTATGTTCCGCATGGTTCATGGTAGCAGACTCGCCGGTCGTCCCACAAGGTACAAGACCATGAGTACCTTGTTCTATATGAAAATCGACAAATTTTCTTACTGATTCTTCATCTATTTCTCTATCTTTCTTCATGGGCGTAATTAAAGCCACGAAACTTCCTTCTAATTTGAGCATTCATTTTTCACTCCTTTTAGAAATGATTGGTATTAGAGGATCCGCCCTTAATTTAAAGATTGTGACTGAATTCTGACGAACCTATAGATTTTTGTTTAATTTTATACAAATAATTGAATTAAGAAATAAATGAAAATTCAGCACATCTAAAGTGATGCAAGAAGTGTGAACGACAATGGCTAAAGGATCTGGGCGAACCGCCAATATAACAAAAACGGTTGAGAAATTGTTGGATACTTGGCCGTTTCTTCATGACTTATTTAGAATCGATGCCGCAAATTACTCTGGGATTGCTCGAACCATCGCAGATCAAGTTGAAAAAGAAGTCGGAAGCCCAATAAAACTTAATGCTATCATCGCAGCTATTCAACGCTATGCCCAAAAGATTAAAGGCAAACCGCTCCACAACCAGATTTTTGAAATCATCACAAAATTCCGTTTAACACTCAAAAATGATATGATTAGTATTACATTAAAACGCGTTGAGAGGAGTTATAACCTGATTCTAGAGTCCTACAAGAAAATCAATTGGGAAAGCGGTGAAAGGATTCTAATTATTCAATCAGAAGGCGAAATCAGCTGTCTTTTGGATAAAGTAAATGCCGATTTTTTGCTTTCAGATGGTGAAGATGAACTTGAAAATATCGAAGAAAACCTTTCTATCCTGATTGTCAAGACGCCGCCTGAAATGGTTGAAGTACCAGGTGTGCTTTACTATTTAACTGGGCTTATCTCGCGGGCGGGTATTACTCTCATCGACTTTGTCACAACCTATCGCGAAATTATTTTTGTAGTACATGACAAAGATGCCTCAAAAACCTTTGAAATCCTAGATGATATTATTAAAACTAGTCGAAGAATAAAAAATGATTAGAATAGGTTTTTAATTTCAATTGTTTGCTTTCGCTCTGGACCAATTGAAGCAATAATAACTGGAACGTTCAGATATGTTTCAATTTTTTGAATATATTTAACCATCGTCTCGGGAATGGCTTGATATCCTTTTTTTGCAACTTCAGTCCATTCCTCATCTGGATAATCCGGCCAACCCTCCATCTTGATATATTTTGGTTGAACCTTTTCTAAAATGTAGGGCTCAACTGGCATAATAGGTAATTCCCTACCGTTAAGTTCATAACCAGTACAAATTTTTATCTTCTTTAATCCCCCAAGAACGTCAAGTTTCGTTAAAACAATTCCATTGAAATTATTGATTATACTAGCATATTTCACAGCGAATAAATCAAGCCAGCCAACTCGTCGAGGACGTCCAGTAGTAGTACCGTACTCATGTCCTTTCTCTCGAATTTTACTCCCAATTTCATCTGTTAGCTCAGTAACGACTGGTCCTTTCCCTACCCTACTAAGATATGCTTTCACTATTCCAATGATTTTCGAAATTTTAGTAGGTGCTACACCTGTGCCCGTGCAAGCGCCCCCTGCGTTTGTATTGGAGCTTGTCCCATACGGATAAACTCCCAGGTCTATCCCGAGAAGCGCGCCTTGAGCCCCCTCAAATAGCACCCATTTATTTGCATCTAATGCTTGGTTGAGATAAAGCACCGTATCAGTGATATATTTTTTTAATTGTTGACCATATTCAAGATATTCTTTTAATAAAACATCTTTGTTAAATGGTCTTTCACCAAATAATTCGAATATATCATTTTTAATTTTTAACATTAATTCCAATTTCTTTTCTAAAATCTCTTTATGGAGTAAATCACCAACTCGCACGCCATACCGTCCAATTTTATCAGTATATACAGGGCCAATTCCCCGTTTTGTCGTACCTGCTGCCTCTTTCTCTTTTAACCTTTCTTCTACTTCGTCCCATAAACGATGAAAGGGTAGAATAACGTGCGCTGCTTTACTTATTTTCAATTGTGGTTTGATTTTGTGTTTTTCTAATTCAGCTAATTCTTTTAACAAGACCGAGGGATCGATTACGACCCCATTTCCAATTATAATTTCCTTGCCTTGGATAGAGCCGCTCGGGAGTAAATGAAATTTGAATATTTTATCATCCACAACTACAGTGTGCCCTGCATTATTACCCCCTTGAAACCGAACAACTAGATCTGCCTTCGATGCATAATAATCTGTAATTTTCCCTTTCCCTTCATCACCCCATTGCGCACCGATAATAACTACTCCAACCACTGTGCTTCGCGCCCATTCGTAATCTCTTTGGAAATTTTTCCAAATTATCTAATTCATCACAATATATTTACTTTTTTGACTTATTCAAAACAATTTAATTAGAGAATTAAGATTTTTCGATGTTTTTGCCGAAATAACTGTATAAGGAAATTCATTCAATGAATTATCAAGATTTTCTAATAACTTTTTAATCTGTTCATCTGTACTTAAATCAATTTTATTAAAAACTACAATAATTCTTGATTTAACAACTCCAATGTCATGAAATAATTCTAAGCCATAATGAAATTTTTTTATTATATCGAAAAGAGGATCATCTAAGCTAATAAGGTAGAGCACTTTTTCAGCGTTTTGCATGTCTAGGATTTGTAATTCGAAGGAGTTAATTAATGTAGGGTCAATATCATAGACAAATCCAATAGTATCGATGAGAATGATTTTCGATTGACGGTCCTTAAGATGCTTATACTTGCTTGAAAGTGTAGTGAAAGGTCTATCGCTTACGGGTTTCTCTGCACCAGTTAATGCATTGAATAGAGTTGTTTTTCCAGTATTATAATACCCACTAATACAGATTGTCTTGAATGGAAATTGGCCCCGTTTCCGACTTGCGATCTCTTTTAATTTTTTTTCTTTTAAAGCTTCTAATTCCTTACGAATCTTCGCCACTCGCTTGTCGTGCGCCCTAATCTTGCTATGGTAAGCAAACTCACCACTTGATCTGAATTGCGCATGCTCCGTCCGATATTTTTTATGAGCCTGAATTTTATATTTTGGGAACGTCTTGAGCATTTGAGCGAGGGTAATCTGCTTCTTGGACACTATATCTGAAGATTGTAGCTCAAAAATTTCTAGAATTAAATCATAGCGATCTTTCACTTCACATTGCAGTTCATTGGTCAGATTATAATTTTGTTTACTAGTCAATACATTATAAAATATGATTGTATCAACACCATATGTTTCTACTATTTCTTTTATTTCCTCAACTTTACCTTTTCCCATTAAATAACGACTATGTTTCTTGATCCGCTGTTGTATAACCGTATCAACAACTTGATAATCCATCGAAACTACGAGGCGTTTCAATTCCGCTATCTTTAGCTGAAACTCCCAATGGTCATGTACCTTTATTTTTAAAAAACAAAGGACGGTGCGTTTTTTCAATTGAAGCTCATCATTATTTTTTAATTATTTACAAGGGTAAGCCAATTATCTTCTTAATTCTTTCTAATTGATTTTTAAAGCTCATAATAGTTACTCTTTCTTTATTAAAAATTGTTTTAACTCTTTGATGAACATTTCCCGAGAGCTTATACCTGACTTATTCGTTTCTAGAGTAGAAATTGTTTCCTTTATTGCTCCAGTTTTTTCAAATAATATTAATTTTTTAAGATAAGTAAATTCTTCCTTCATTTGATATAAATTCTCACTTAAAGTGCTCAGTTCCTTCGTTACATCGCTTTCAATATTTAAAATCATCTCCACAAGTTTTGATACGAATTCAATAACTTCTCTCGATTCCAGTTCTCTTTCCAACTCACCAGCAAATAATTTTTTTAGTATATATTGGAAGGATTTAGTTAAATTGATTATATTATAGATGGAACTTATTTGAATACTATATTGAAATGAGTAAGATTGGAATATTTTTTTTATCTTACTTGAGATATAATCAATTTTTTCACGGAATAATGGTTCCAATTTGAATATATTAGGGTCTGATTTATGTAATAATATAATAAATTCAGGTTTTTCGTTGAGATATTTTATAATATCTAATATCTGCTCTAAATATTCAAGGGCAGCATTATATCGATCCTGATCTTGCATATCAATTAAAAAAACCATGAGATCTGTTCCCAAAACATATTTTTCTGGTTCTGCTAAATAGTTTTTTCGATATACCTCCTGTCCCCCAAGTTCAAAGATGTATAGCTTTTGTTCTTTTAGGTGCAGTGTTTGTCGTTGCATCCCTTGTGTCGGTTTTAATTGGGATATATCCATTATTTCATTTTTAATTGCATTCAATAATGCTGTTTTACCCGCATTATCAAGACCTACCAACACGATCTTCTGCCCTTCAGGTGGTCTATATCTTGCCGCCTTTGAAATGTATTTAGCGGCTGTTATCATCAATTCTAGCTTTCCTTGCGAGATTCCCATTTTTTGTATGCGGATCGATTTCTCTACAAGTTGTCTATAAGTAATATCTGCTAATTCTCTGATTGTTTTTACTCCGAAAATATCGCTTATCGTTTTACTTTCTTGGGCGTCAAGATCTTTAAAATAATTAATATCTAAATTTGAAATTTCTATTACATTAGACGGAATTTTCTTTGTAGGGTCTAATAATTTTTTGATATTTTCACGCGTAAGTTCTTTAACCAATCCAGATGTTAAATTACGTATAGAATGGGGGAGATCTGCCAAAAAATCCTTCTCCTTATTTAATTTATTTTATCATACTTATTTTTAATTAAATCATTATTTAGAATTTAGGTAATTTTCGCAGAGACTTACATATTTTTTTTGCTTATAAGCATAAAGACCTATTCTCTCGCCTATAAAGAATTTGGATTTTTTAAATGATAGAAATAAATAAAGGTTATTTATACTCACAATATCATTAATAATTATTTACAAAAAACGAAGTCGAATGAAAAACTAAGGTGAAGAATTTGGTAAAACCTATGACGATTGCAGAGAAGATTTTGGCTCGTGCTTCAGGAAAGGACGAAGTTAAACCGGGCGAATATCTCATTGCAAAGGTAGATTTGCTCATGGCACACATTGCAGCCGCGCGAATTATTGCTAGATTTATGGGGTTTCCCAAAAAAGTGCGTAAAGTCTTTGATAAAGAGAAAGTGGTGGTCTTAGAAGACCATTTTGTGCCGGCACCTACAGTTTTTGCTGCAAGTGCTCAAAAAATGATACGTGAATGGGCCTTTAAAGAGGACCTAAAATATTATTATGATATAAAAGCTGGTATTTGCCATCAAATCCTGCCAGAGAAAGGGCATGTCCGACCGGGGATGTTAATAGTAGGAACGGATTCACACACAACGACTTATGGGGCGTATAATGCAGCGGGTACGGGTATTGGAGATACAGATGGAACTGTAGTCGCAGCAACAGGAGAACTCTGGTTCAAAGTACCTGAAACCATACGTTTCGTGCTCAATGGAAAACTCCCTAAATATATAATGTCGAAAGATATCATTTTAAAAATCGCAGGCGATTATAGATCAGATGTCGCCACCTATAAATCCATAGAATTCATAGGGAAGACTGCTGACGATATGAGCATAGGAAGTCGGGCAACTATGAGTAATTTTTCGATGGAGCTGGGCGCTAAATTTGCCTTTACGCCTCCTGATAATAAAATTACTGAGTTTCTAAAGGGTAGAACTGATAAACATTACGAACTCGTGAAGCCTGATGAGAAAGCCGAAATAGAAAAAACCTATAAAATGGATGTGAGTAATCTTGAACCACACGTTGCATGTCCTCACACGGTTGATAATGTTAAACCTGTGTCTGAATTGCAGGATGTGCAAGTGGATCAGGCCTTTATCGGCAGTTGCACAAATGGTAGACTTGAAGATTTAAAAGTGGCTGCGGAAATCTTGAAAGGACGAAAGGTCAATAAAAAAACACGCCTATTAATTATTCCTGCCACACAAGAAATTTATAAAGATGCCATAAACGCAGGAATTATCGAACCCCTTATTGATGCTGAAGCAATTATTTGTAATCCCAATTGTGGCCCCTGTTTCGGCGCCCATATGGGCATGCTTGCCCCGAAAGAGAATTGCATCAGCGCATCTAATCGAAATTTCAAAGGACGAATGGGTGACGAGACCGCAGGAATCTATCTAGCGTCACCCGCGGTAGTTGCCGCTTCTGCAATTACCGGAGTGATTACTGATCCGCGAACACTATAGGAGGTCTAAAATTGGAGAAAAAAATTAAAGCAAAAGTTTGGAAATTTGGTAATGATATAGATACAGATTTAATTACTCCCGGAAAATACCTTGGAACCGCTGAATTAAATGATCATGTTTTAGCGACTGAAGATCCAGAGTTTCCCAAAGAAGTAAAGCAAGGCGACGTAGTTGTTGCGGGAAAGAATTTTGGCTGTGGGTCCAGCCGAGAAACTGCCCCAGAAGCATTATTAAAGTTGGGGATTGTTGCTACCTTTTGTGAATCATATGCTCGGATTTATTACCGAAATTCTGTTGGCCTTGGATTACCTCCCTTGATTGTTCCTGGAGTCAGCACAGAATTTGAAAAAGGGGATGAACTCGAATTTAGTTATGAAACTTTCAAAGTGAAAAACCTACGAACTGGCAAGGAGTTACAAGCAGAATCAATTCCCGACTTCCTATTAGAGATTCTAGAAGGCGGCGGACAAGAAAAAATATTGAAGAAAAAACTAAAACAAAAAGTCAAGGAATTACGGGCGAAAGAGAAACAATAATCTCCTCATTTTTTTAAGATGTATCAAGGGAATGGTTGAAAGTATATTATTTCAATTTTGCTTGATGTTCAATAACAATAATACTACCTATAATCAGCATAATTCCTATTAGATGATACATTGTAAAGAGTTCTCCCAAAAATATTACACCAAACAGAACAGTAACAATGATCTGCGGTGTTATTATAATTGTAGTGAGATAGACATCGAGATATTTTAACATCTTATACCAGCAATACAAATTAATTCCATAAATCAAACCCATTATAACATAAAAAAATGCATTAACTGGATCAAGAATTCTATTAATCTGCTCTCCAAATATTAAAACATAAGATCCTATTAAGATGGCTGCTGAAATTGAATTTCTAGCAATGACCAACCCAGATGATGTTACTATTTCGTTACTCAGATAAGGCTTAGTACAAGTATGAATGACCATCCAAAAAGATGCACAAATTAATATCAAAATTACCCCCAGATTGAGTTCTAAAAGATCGAATGCCCCTTGCGTCACGGCGAGCACCATGCCGAAGAATAGAACAAATGCGAACACGACTTGAATTTTTGTAATTCTCTCTTTTAATAACAAATATCCATAAAGTAATCCAAAAATAGAAGATGTCTTCAATGCGAGCGCTCCATTGATTGATCCCGCTAACACTAATCCTTCAAAATACAGGAAGTAAATCAACGACATGGTCAATCCAACAATTATATATAATTTCCATTTAGATTTCCCAAAATAGAATTTATCATCAGAGCGGATTCTTAATTCACTCTCAGTATCGTCTGAGCTTCTATTATTTAACCATCTCTCAATTAAGAAAATTGGTAAAAAAAATAAGAATTGGAAGAGGCTACTCATACCCGAAAAAATTTGGCTATCTAATGTTGTAGGTCGCGCGTTCGCGACAACTGGCAGTATGCCCCCTACAAAAATTGAAATTATTGCATAAATAAGCCCTAATTTTGTAGCTTTTTTCAATCTAAAATGCCAACCATTACTTAGTTTATGGATTCCTTCTTTTCTAAAGACTTATAAGTATATTTCTTTTAAAGTAACGAAAAGAACAAATGTGATGATGATGGCTCCCTATACGTATGGCGATATACCGGACGATATTGTGACGAAAAAATACACCCCATTGGGAAAACACCTTTGGAAAATTCACCAAGAATTTGGATATGAGTTGCAGAAACGCATGATTGTGGCTTCTGTTGATTATATGTATCCAGAATTAAAGGAACGACTTGATAATACCATTTCCGCAGCGAAAGATATAATCGAAGGGAAGATCACAAATCCCTCCAAAATTGTAACATATACCTTGTTCCCACCGGTAATTTCGATTCGGGGGGATTTAGCGCAAGGTACTAACAAATTGCTTTTTGGTGAATCAACAGATACAACCTTTGTTGTCTTAAATGACGCAGAAGACGGCAAAATTTTCTTTATTCTCAATGCACATTGCGAAGATGGTATTCCTGTGGATTGGTGGCTCGTGAGGCCCGACGATGAACTCCTAGACCGCCGGCATATGCGTTTAGGCTATAAGATTCGTGATCTCCCCTCAAAAATCAAATTTAATTTCACTGATATAGGCAGTAAATTAATGGATATTTTAAGAGATGTTCGGAACGAGAGAGCGCCTCAATGGGCAAATTCTACGTACATCATTGGAATGGTATGGGGCGGCGCAATGGCGAATATGTTAATCGAAAGGAGCTCATGGGAAGCCTTTGCAGGAATTTGGGATGGAATAAGCGCGAAAAAAGCGTATGGTATGCCCGATTATTGGTTTTCTTTTGTTCCATGGCCTCCAATGATACAAACAATGGCGTTAATGGGGCGGAAACCCTTTGCAATGAGGTTAGCTGGTTTGGCAACGGGACAAAATTTGTACATACAAGGTTTAGAAGAAGTTGGTATTAACTGGTTAAAAACAAATTTCCCAGAAATGTGGGAATTCTCCTTTGTAAAGCAATTGAATGAGGTTGGGATTCCTCAGCCAATCCAAACCCTCGATTGCCAACTTCCAAATACTAAAGATAAAAAGACCTATAAAGAATCGAATTTCGATTGGATTTATCCTAATCCCGATGAATTCATTCAATTAGACGACTTGGGTGTCACCTTTGAGGATGCATTAAAAGGCGTTTTTACAGATATTACCCACGAAAGCGAAGGTCCATATACTGTTGATAACGTCGTGTCCATCGGATTAGGCAGAAATACGAAAATATTAAAAGAATAAGCAAATTCTATTCTACTTTTTATTAAGCAAAATATTTCTTTCAAATTTCATTTATAATTTTTTTCTTAATTTCTTTCGAGGTTGAAATATAAAACCCGGAATCGGCGGTATTATTTGGATCAAAGGCTTCCTTTATTTTCCGAAGCCAAATATTGTGATTGCATAAATGGGCCCCCCATAAATCATGCATTTCATCTCCTTCGATGAAGAATGGAACATTCAAATTTTCCTCTAGAGCAACGTCATCGGCTCTAGTTGAATATTCTACCATTCCTTTTCTTGAATCAGGATTACTTGGAATATAGAGTGTTGGAGCCTCCATGTGCGCATAATGGCCATGTTCATAGCCCTGACACCAAGCTCCTTCTCCCTGATCATTTGGAAGTAGTTTTTTCTCGATATATTCTTTTTTTAATGTAATATTTGATTTTACCATTTGAAAAGCTAAGCCGATAGTATCCATTCCTCCGAAAGTTGATTGAAACGCACCGGTTATTAAAAATGCATGAAACCCAAGAGCGCTTCGTAATGCTTCAACGTATGTTAGGCTTGTAGGTACAATTTTCCCTTTAGCACTGAAATCTTTTCCTTTGGTTTCTTCTAATAATGCAGCTAAAACTTTCTTTTTGTATTCAAATTCACGTTTAGTTTTCGCACAAATTAAAAGAATCAGCGGCTTTTTTAATCGTGCGGTTGATGAGGCCATTTGAAATAAATTATCTACACTATTGGATAAAACTGCTCCAATTGCTAGGTTTGAGGTAAAATAAGCATGATATCCCACTTCTTCTTCAGAGAATCTATTTAATGCATGTTCTAATGAATCCCAATCTGGATAACTTATAAAATGTAATTCCATATAATTTGGGATTTCAAACTCATAATTAGGAGAAATGCCACTGAGTTTCCATTTTGGTTCGACGGGATATGGATATAATTTTATAGCAACAGCTGTAAATACTCCGATCCCACTTTTTGCTCCTGCTGGTCCCCGCATTATCCCCCGTAGGCTAAATCCAGGTCCGTCGCCACAAAACCAATCTGATCTTGTTTCTAAACCTAATGAGCCAACATTAAGAAGCTCCCCATTAGGCAAGATCCATTCAACTCCCAATACATTTCTTTCAGAATGGCCGGTGAAATTTGACGTGAAGCCAGGTCCTGCCATTGATGTTGCACTTGCTAGTGGTGATACTTGAGGTCCAGCCCCGGGCATATGACAATTTAAATTCAATTTAATTAATTCTGCTTGAAGTGTTGATCCAATCACGTAAGGTTCAACAACACAATACATGTTTTTTTCATCAATTTTTCTAATCTTATCCATTCGTCGTAGGTCCAGAATTACAACATCCTCAGAGGAAACACAATTCCAAGGTCCAAGTCCCGTGGATTGGGCTTTAAATTTTAAGCCTACTTCATTAATTAATTTCAAGATCTTTTGAACTTCCTCGGTGCTCCTAGGTAATAATACGGCTATAGGGGCATCTACAAACATGCTTGCTTCCTTTCCCTTTCTTACATTAACAAGTTCATTGCACCAATTGAATCCATACGCTTGTGTAATTACAGGATCTTTTGAAGCATGTTTTTCGCCCACGATTTTTACGAATTCATTAAAAATGTTATCATCTAATTCCATGATTCAACTCCCTAATTTCTCTTTTTTTTCTTCTTAAGGGCTGCTGAAGGCGAAATATAGAACCCAGAATCGGAGGTATTGTTTGGATCAAAGGCTTCTTTTATCTTACGCAGCCAAACATGATAATTGCAAGTTTGCGGACCCCAGATGTCATGCATCATATCACCATCAACTGAAAAAGGTATGTTTAAAGCCTTATTAAATATGAGTTGGTTAGTTCTCATAACATATTCGCGCATTCCCTGTTTTGATTCAGGGTTGAGCTTGTCGTACATGCTAGGCATTTCCGCATGGGCATAATGCCCAAACTCATAAGATTGTAACCAAATCCCCTCGCCCCCATCATCAGCAAGCTGTTTTTTCTTGATATATTCCATTTTTATTGGGATGTTTAATTTTGCCATAGTTATGGTTACTCCAATGGAATCCATACCTCCAAAGGCAGAGGTGAATGCCCCACTTGCTAAAAATGCATGAATTCCAAGCATGCTCCGGAGTGCTTCTACGTAACATTGAGACCTTGGGACAATTCTCCCCTTCGCAGTCATATCTTTCCCATTAGTTTCTTCAACTATATGTGCGACAATTTTTTGTTTATATTTGAATTCACGTTTGCTTCTTGCACAAATTAATAAACAAATAGGTTTCCGTAATACGAGGTATTTAGTGGCTTTTCTAATTAAATCTGCGCGGTCTCTCGAAAATATTGCTGCAATCGCCATTCCTGAAGAATAATTCACCATAAATCCAATTTCTTCTTCTGTGAAACGATATAATGCATGCTCCAGAGTATCAAAATCCCGATAGTCTATGATATGAAATTCCATATAATTGGGGATTTCAAATTCATAATTTGGTGACACCCCTGAGATATTCCATTTGGGATCACATGGATAGGGGAATATTTTTAATGCACATGCTGTGAACACTCCAAGCCCACTCTTTGCTCCTGAAGCGCCTCGCATCACTCCTCTGAGACTAAACCCTGGACCATCGCCACAAAACCAATCTGGCTTATTCTCTAACCCTAATGCCCCGAGTTTAATAAGATCGCCATCAGGTAATACCCATTCTACACCCAACACGTTTCGAGCACTATAACCCGTAACGTCCGATGTGAACCCGGGTCCAAACATTGAAGTCGAACTCGCAAGTGGTGAGACTTGAGGACCTGCACCTGGCATATGCGTATTTAAATCTAATTTCAGCAATTCGGCTTGTAATGTCGCCCCGGTGACGTATGGTTCAACAACACAATATAAGTTTTTAGCATCAATTTTCCGGATCTTGTCCATCCTTTTTAGATCTAGAATTATCACATCTTCTGAAGAAACGTTGTTCCATGGACCAAGACCAGTGGATTGGGCTTTAAATTTTAATCCCCTCTCATGGATTAGCTTCACGACTTTTTGGATTTCAGCTGTGCTTCCGGGTAAAATAACTGCTAAAGGAGCATATGCAAAATTGCTCTTTTCGATTCCAAATCTTTCACAGAGAATTTCACTGCCAAAGCTATAGGCGTAATTAACTGTGATAACAGGGTCTTTGGATATATTTTTTTCTCCAACGATATTTGCAAGGTCGTTGTAGATATCCTGGTCTAATTCCAACGTATCTCCTCTTTCATAAAGCCCTTTCTACTAATTCTATTAAATCATAAAACTTCATGTCTGATTTTAAGGCATCTATCCCTTCCTGTAAATTCGTTTTACAGAATGGACAACATGAAATAAGTGTGGAAGCTTCAGTTGCAATCGCTTCTTCGATTCTCCGTTTTGACGTATTAAGCGCAAACTCTGGGAATTGTGCCTTAACTCCTCCTCCAGCACCACAACAATAGGCATATTCGCAATTACGTTCCATCTCGATTAATTTAATTCCGGGGATTTTTTTCAAGACATTCCGGGGTGCCACATATATACCAAATGTTCCTTGACGCTTGGGTTTAGGGGGCATAGGTATCTTAATTAAAGGTACTACTTCAACGATTTTACCCTCCCATTTCGGATATGGCTCAGAACCTCGTCCAAGATGGCACGGATCATGGTATGTTACAGTCATTGGAACTTTCTTGGTGAATTGTATTTTTCCCTCGTTAAGGAGATTCTCAATTAATTCCGATGTGTGTAAAACTTTAAATGGTAAGTCCTCGCCCATAACTTTAGGATATTCAGCCTTAAACATGGCATAACATCCTGCACAACTGGTAATTAGTATTTTTATGCCCGCTTTTTTAATTCTTTCAATATTTTCTCTCATTAACTCTTTCGCCTTTTCCACTTCACCAACGCGATATAAAGGTGAACCACAGCAAAATTCGTCTGGACTCAAAATCGTAAATTCGACTCCAATCTGATTAAAAACTTTAACAGTGGCCCTAGCTAATTCTTGTCTTCGATATGATGAGGTACACCCGATAAAATAACCAATTTCAGCGCCAGGTGTCAATTTGACTTTATCAGGAAGCCAATTAAACCTCTCTTCGTGAGGATCACCATAAGGATTATGAACTTTTAATGCATTCTCAGCATATTTTTGTTGTTTTGGTAGAGGACCATAACCTTTCTTGACCAATTCTTCTCTAAGTTCTTGGATTACCTCTAGCGGTTCCAAATCGTTGAGATTTTTGCAAGATACATCACAACCACCACATTCAGTACATGTATATACAACTTCCAGTAATTTTTCGTTGAACGGTATCTTTTTCACCAATAGAGCCAATCCCGTGATCATTCTGCCTCCACCTGAATAGTTGTGAAAATTAAATTCCTCGATAGAAGGACAGATTGTTGCAAATCTTTGGCTTTTTATTTGGATTTGCGGGATCCACTTGCACAAGGAACAACGTATACATCTTTCCATAATGTCCCGATAATCTTCTAACGGCATTATTGAGAACCCTCCTTAAAACAAAGTGCTCCTGGATTGAGAACATTCTTTGGATCGAAAATGTTTTTTACCTTTTGCATAGATTGGACGACCAAAGGTTGTATTTTTGAATAGATCATATCCGCCCAAATTCCAAAGGGGCGGTTGAAAAATGCCCCGTTGTTAATTAAGGCTCGGCTTGATTTTATTAAGGTGTTTCTAGTTATTTTACAGTCTTTCTCATTATTGGGATCAAAAAATAAATCAAATTCACAGTGTACATTACAACCTTGAACCATTGGCTGGAGATATACTCCAATATTTGATGTATTAAACTTTTCTTGTTCTGCAGTCTCCCACATTATATTATGATACTCTGGAGTCTTGTCTAATGTAGAAACAAAGAAAATATCGTCGCATCCTCCCTTATATTTCAGTCGCCATGGCATTGGTGCAGCTTCTTCCATTATTTTTCGCACTGCATCATTTGAAACATCTGGGAGGTTCGTTTTTAATTCTACCGCAAATTTCTCCGCATATTCAGATATATCTCCTTCTTGCCACTCTATTTTCTCTTGCGCTAATTTACCTGTTCCAGTAAGAGATATTATTCCAATCCAATTTGGTAATTTATCGCGTAATTTTTCTATACTTACTGGATCTTTCTCAAGCATAACTGCAAGATTAAGATTATTCAAAATAAAAAGCTCATCCCCTAAACGATATTTGAGAGCTTCGTAAATAAAACCAAAATTTGGTCCTAGTGTATCTGAGGTTACGTAAAACACTTTTCTCAGGTCAATGGCACGTTGAACCTTAAGAGTAGCCCAAGTTACCAACGCAATAGTTCCTTGAGATCCTTGTACAATTCGAAAGGGACTAAATTGAGTTGGACCCATGGGATTTTTCTGTGCGCCTCCTGATTCTCTTTGTTGGGTTAAATTACCAGGGCCTGCAGCAGCTCCGGTACGAAACATGTTTCCTGTCCCAAATACCAATTCTGTGCATAATAACGGATCTGCTATATCCCAGTGGTATTTAGGTATTAATACGGGTTCCCTATCCAAAGCAGCCCCTACGACTGATTTTTTAGCATATGGATATAAGGGTAAATGAGGTCTTAATTTAGCTTTTTTAGCTTCTGCAATGAATTCCTCGAAATTAACTCCGGGCTCTAACATTACTCCACGATTTTTCGGATCGATATTCAATATCTTTTTCATTTTTGTAAAATCCACAATAATAGCGTTATCCTTTTTAGGGACACTTGTACCGTGGAATCTTGGAGGTTCTGAACTTGTTGGAACTAATGCTAGAGAATATTTATTTGCCATTTGAACTAATTGTTGAACGTGTCTAATATTTTCGGGCCAAACAACATATTCTGGTAATTTTGGTTCAACAAACCCCAAACTCACATCAGATTTGTATTGCTCGAGAATTTGTGGATCATTAGAAATATTTTCATCAGGAAAAATTGATTTTAATTCAATAAATATTTCATTTGTCAATTTTATTATTCTCCTTTTTAATTATTCATGAAAAAAATAAACGGTTTTATAAGATTAGAAAAAAAAAAACAAAAATAATTCGATATTAACCTTTTTTATAAACGACTCCCGTTCCTCCAGCTGGATATTTGAAGTTTATCGCTTCGGCGTCACATACTTGCCAACATCCACCGCATTCAAGACATTTTTCCTTGTAATCATCTGCTATATACGCCAACCCGCCCCGCATTTTCCATATATTTACTATACAAATTTTAACGCAATTACCACAACCAACGCATTTCTCATGGTCAATACTAAGGAAATCTCCCGGATCTCCAACTCGTTCACTAATTTCTGACAGGTCAATTTTCATTTTTTTCAACTCACTTTATTTTTTTTCTTTTTAGGCATCATTTTACGGATCATTGATTCGATTTGTGGGATTGCTTCGACATCGTCTTCAAAAACATCGGATAGTAATGGGACCACATAACTCAGGGCGAATGGTAATAATTTAGGAATATATTTCCGTAATTCAGCTAATATTTCACGAATGCGAACTATATGCGGCTGTGACCAATCTCCGATTGCTCCTTTTACTTCATGATAAAAAGGTACAAGCCACTTCATAGCGTCAAGATCGAACATTGAAGCCCGCCATAATTCAGCCAGTGACCGACCACCCTTGAATTCAATTCCAACGGATGATATTTTCCATGCATCATCATACGCATCGAAAGCCCGTTTCGAGGTATCACCATTGGCAATACATTTTGCCGCCGTCTCCACCGCGAGTTTGGCGGTAATCATCGCGGGATACACACCCTCAGCTTCTAGCGGACATGGGAAACCTGCTGCGTCTCCTACGAGTATGACATTATCGGTATGAGTTTTCACCGGATTCCACGTCCATGGCAATAAATGTACTTGTATTTCTCTTGGTTTTGCATCGGTTAACTCACAGAGTTTTCGGAAATGTGGGATATTTATTATAGTATTCATATAACTCATCGGATTTTTTTTCTCGACATACCAGCCAAGCCAATTACCAAAACCGATATGCATTCCATCATGGAACCAAACTTGATATGCTGCTGGAAAGTCAGTTCCGGCCCAAATTCCACTACAAGCGTCTCCTAGAACCTTGTCAATTTTCTTCGGATCGGCCTTAAAATCAATCTGGGGAACTATCGTTACTGCACTTTTACCCCATTTATATTGTAATCCCGATAATCGCGAAACAGTTGAAACGACCCCATCGGCACCAATCACCACTTTTCCCTTGATTTTTTCTCCTTTATCCGTCACGACACCACAAACTTTACCTTTCTCATCTTTCAAAAGATCGATTACCAAGGTTGAAGTTTTTAATTCCGCACCAGCCCCAGTCGCGAATTCAGCCAACCACGGGTCAAAGTCTGATCGATAACACGCCATCACGATCCATTCCTTGGCAGGCCAATAAGTCACGCTATCGCTCGGACCCCATGCCTCCGTATAGCGGAGTCGATGAGTTTCATCGACAAAATGGGAATAGATTAATTTTGCCGGTCTTTGAGATGGAAGTGTAGGATTTCCGATAAAATCTTTCATCAGTTCAGGAAAATCTCGCCATATTCTAGGGCCTAATCCGCATCCACTTGAATTTTTTTCACCGGGAACTCGTCCACGTTCAATAAAAATCGTTTTTAGACCTTTTTCAGCCCCGATCTTGGCAGCGATTGATCCGCCGGGACCCGCTCCCACTACAATTAAATCGTATTCACTCATGATATCAACCTCTCAACCTTTTTTATAAACGACTCCCGTTCCTCCAGCTGGATACTTGAAATTTACCGCTTCGGCATCACACACCTGCCAACATCCACCACATTCAAGACATTTCTCCTTATAATCATCCGCAATATACGCCAACCCGCCACGCATTCTCCATATATTTACTATGCAAATTTTAACGCAATTACCGCAACCAACACATTTTTCATGATCAACACTGAGAAAATCTCCTGGATCTCCAACTCTTTCACTAATTTCTGATAATTCAATTTTCATCTTTTAACCTCCTTTCCTCTTTGGTCGCATTTGTTTCATTAAACCTTCCAGCATTGGAAGTATGGAAATGTCTTCTTCCAGAACATCACTTAATAAGGGAAGAACATATTTCATCATCAACGGTTGTAATTTTGGTAAATAGACATTTCGGATTGCCTCAAAGATTTGTTTGAATCGAACAATATGGGGTTCACTCCAATCGGCAAATGCTCCCATCGCTTCATGGTAAAATGGAACAAACCATTTCATCGTCTCCGGATTGAATATAGTCGCCCGCCAAATTTCTTGTAAGGACCGACCACCCTCGAATTCAATTCCAACGGACGATTTTCTCCACCGTTCCTCATATCTTTTCAACGCTGATTTTGAGGTATCACCGTTTGAAATTGCCTCGACGGCGGTTTCAGCGGCTAACCTCGCTGTTATCATCGCAGGATAAATGCCTTCGGCCTCTAATGGGCATGGAAAGCCTGCTGCATCGCCTACTAACATCACATTATCAGTCTGTGTTGGACATGGCTCAGATGTCCAAGGTAATAAATGACTTTGAATTTCACGTGGCTTAGCATCCACTAATTCAAGTATTCGTTTCATTTCAGGTACTTCTAGGACCATATTCAGGTAAGCAAGCGGACTTTTTCGTCCTTCGGTAAAACTAGCTAGCCAATTTCCTAACCCCAGGTGCATCCCTTCATCGAAAAAAACCTGATAAGCGCCAGGAAAATTCGCACCAAACCAAAGATTGTCCGCCATATTATCAATATATTTATCTACTTTTGCTTTATCACAAGAAAAATCGTATTGAGGAACAATGGTTACTTGATCTTTAGGCCATTTAACTTGTAAGCCCGATTTCCTCGCCACGACTGAAAGGACCCCATCCGCTCCAATCACAATTTTACCTCGAATTTCTTCACCTTTATCTGTTTTAACACCTATAACCTTCCCTTTATCATCTTTCATTAAGTCTGTGACTAAGGTTGAAGTTTTAAGTTCAGCACCTGCATCCGTGGCAAATTTAGCTAGCCAAGGATCAAATTCTGATCGATAAACATTTTTTGTATGCCATTTTCTGGCTGGATCGTATGATACAGAGTTGGAAGGCGTGAAACCTTGCATGCCTCGCATTCTACCATTCATATCGATCCATCTTAAAACGTAGATTTCACACGTCCTTAAACTTGGGCATGTCTCTGGAGTTAATTCTTTCATTAACTCGGGAAAATCTCGCCACATTCTGGGACCTAATCCACATCCACTTGAATTTTTTTCACCAGAAACTCTTCCGCGTTCAATAAAAATCGTTTTTAAACCTTTTTCAGCCCCGATCTTGGCGGCAATCGATCCTCCGGGACCGGCACCTACTATAACTAAATCATATTCAACCATTTTAAAAATTCCTTCTTCAAATTTAACCGCGTTTTATCCTATTTTATTTAAACTTATATTTTTAAGTATTTATTTTTATATATTTCATTTACAATAACCCTTTTTTATGTTTAAATAAAAAGTATTGCCCTTTAACTCGATAAAGAAATAAAAATAAGGATGAGTGGAGAAATGGTTCATACATACGGTGAATTGTCAGATGATTTATATGTAAAACCGTATCTGCCAGTTCTTTCATTCTTCTGGCGAGTTTTTAAGCAACTCGGGTGGGAAGGGGTGGATACTTATGAGGCAATTGGTAGTGACGGGCTCTTCTCCTTTTTTGAAACGAGATTGAACGAGTCAATATCCACATTTAAAGCCGTTATAGAAGGGGAGATAAGCGATCCGGACAAGGTTCTTTCTTATACTACCATTGTTCCACCGCTGGCAATTCGTAGCGATCTCGTGGTCGGAATGCAAAAATTATTTGGAGGAGATAGTGTTGATTTTACGTTTGCGATTGTACATGATTACAACGCCGAACTTCTAATATTGGTGAATTGTCACATCGAAGATGGGATTCCAGTTGATTGGTATCTGATTCGTCAAGAAGATGAGTTATTAGAGAGGCGCCATATGAAATATGGGTATAAATTAAGAGAAATACCCTGTCGAGTTAAAACTTTGAATAAAGCAGCATTATACTTGAAAGATGTGTTACGAGATGTCCGTAATGAAAGGACTCCCCAATGGGCAAATTCTGATTATTTCGTGGGAACTGTTATTGCGGGTTGGGGTCACAACCTCCTGTACATTCCTAGTAATTATGAAAGCCTAGTAGAAACATTCCAAGGATGGGCAAGTAAAGAAATATATGGGTTACCGGATTTTACATTTGGCCTCCACCCCTTTCCTTCTGCCTTTTACATGTTTTTTTATCAAGGACGAAAAGAATTTTGCAAAAAGTTAGCCTCATTATCGTCAAACATGAATTTTTACATTCAACCCTTCGAACCTCGAAATTTAAAATTAGTACAAGACCGAATTCCTCACCTTTACAAAATTTATAAAGATCAAATAGAAAATGAGGGCGTGCCATTCCCCATTCAAACGATTAATTTTGAATATCCTATTTTAAAAAAGAAGGATCCCAATATCCGATTTACTAGAAAATATCCAGAAGGTGACTTTTTGAAACCTACGGATATAGGTCTTACACTTGAAGAATTTCAAAACGGCGTGTACCTTGACGTGAACCACGAAACCCCTGCCGAGAAAATTGACGAATCCAAAATTATATCACTCGGAATAGGACGAAATACGGTTTTCAAATAAATTTAGAGCTTTTAAAAAAAGTAATTATTTAGGATTTTTCAAAAAAGGACGGAATTTTAATCCATATCGTCGTACATTCTCTTGGTCATAAATAATACGAAAAACCGCTTCAACCCGAGTCCCCACTTTAATTTTCAAAGGGTTACAATCCGTCAATTGCACGTTTACCTTATTTTTTTGCTCATTATCCAGCTCAACCACCGCTATTGCATAGGCCCCGCTTTTGCTTTGCATTTTTGTGAATTCCGGAGGGGCCGCGCCCCGCCCAATTATCGTATAGGTATAAACTGATCCTGTACTTGGGAGCTCAATTAGTTCTTGGCTATTCGTTTTGGAGCACTTATCACACAAGACTTGAGGTGGAAAATTGATATGTCCGCATTCTTTACATTTTCCACCAATTAATCGATACTTTTGGGGAAGCGAGTTCCAATAGCTGGGAATACTAACATGGGCACACATCATAATACCTCCTGTTACTCTAAATCAATTAACTCCTTAAATTTTAGATATCGATTATAATCTATATATTGCTTATTTTCTAAATATGTGGCCATGATAGGAATATCTTCTAATATTTTTTGCTTTTCTTTGATAATAACACTAAAAGCATCGCTACCTGCCCCAGAACCGTAGGATGCACATAATATTCGCTCGCCCGGATTAGCTGTGTTTAAGATCCCCACTAATCCCGTTAATACAGAAGATGCCGCACTATCTCCGATTGAATTGATAGTATTTGTATTTAACATTTTTTTATCAAATCCAATCTTTCTTAAAACGCGAGTAGGTTCTCGTGTGTCGTGTCCTTGAATGAATAAATGCTGAATATCTGATGAATTTAATCCTAATTCTTTTAATAAGTGAGAGACTGCTTGCTGAATTGAGTTTATGTATGCTATTTGATGATATTGTGGAATTCCTAAATCTTCAACTAATTTAGAACCTTCCTTTCGAAACCGATCTGCAATAATCTCGACAGATGCAGAAGTGGTTCCTTCTATTTTTACAATTCCATCGTCTTTTCCGATAATTAACGCAGCGGCACTGGCTCCATAAGTATTTTCTATGGAATTTGAGGCAATCGCAACAGGCGCATCAGAGCTCACAACTAATCCCTTTCCACCTTTACTGGCAATGATATCCATACAAGTTAAGAGAGCGGTTGTTCCTGCCTTTTCTGATTCCTTAAAATCTAACAATCGAATATTAATTGGTATTCCAATAGCCATTGCAAGTTCAGCTGCAATTGAGCGTAATGCATAAGGTGGAGAGCTTGATCCAACCGCAATTACGCTAATTTCCTCCCGCTTTATTCCACTATTCGCAATTGCGTTCTTCGCCGCTTCTACTGCCATCGTACATACATCTTCATCATACCCCATTACCGCCTTTTCTGTAATTTTTCCTTGGAAATGTCCCCACACTTTTTGAATTTCTTCTCTTTTAATGCGATAATGAGGAATATAACACCCATATCCGCAAATGTGTATTTCTGTCATCTCGTTTTTTCACCTCTATTATCCTCTTTTTAAAATTGTAATGGCTGCAGCACTACCGGTGCCACCTACATTATGCGTCAATCCAACTTCCGCCCCATCCACTTGATTTCGGTGACGTTCTGTTATTTGTTTCCAAACTTCATAAATTTGAGCTACTCCTGTTGCACCAATAGGATGTCCTTTGGCTTTTAGTCCGCCTCCTGTATTAATTGGCACCTTTCCTCCCACTTCCGATTGCCCTTCATGACTAAACAACCCCCCTTCACCTTTTTTACAAAAGCCACAATCCTCATAAGCTAGTATCTCAGCGATTGTAAAGCAATCATGAACTTCCGCTACTTGAACATTTTTAGGTTCAATTTTAGCCATATTATATGCCGCTCGACTTGCTTTAATTGCTGCTTCTATTCGCGTTAATGATTCCCGTCGATATAACGCTAAGTAATCTGTTCCCGCTCCCATTCCAATAACATGAACAGGGGTATCTGTATATTTTTTTGCGAGTTCCGCATCACATAAAATTGCGATAGACGCGCCATCCGTTAAAGGACAACAATCAAAAACAGTCAAGGGCCATGCGACCATCGGAGCATTTATCGCTTGTTCAAGCGTAATTTCCCTTTGATATTGAGCTTTTGGATTCATTGCCGCATATTTATGGTTCTTTACGGCACAACGTGAGATATCTTCTTTCTTTGTCCCAAATTCATACATATGCCGTGTTGCCATTAAAGCATAATTCCCAGGAAAGGTCATTCCAGATAAACGTTCCCACTTGATATCCCCTGCAACTCCAAACCACCATAAGCGGCTTTTTTTTGAAATATCTTGCATTTTCTCCACGCCCCCGGCGATTGCTATTTTATTTTGTCCCGACATGATAGAATAAATTGCATACCGGAGCGCAAAACTCGATGATCCACAAGCATTTTCAACTCGCGCAGCAGGGATGCCAACCACATTTATTGCATCACCTATCAGCGCACTCATGTTTCCTAATTGAGAACCACCAAATGCCAAGGATCCAACAAAGGCTTCCTCAATATCAGACCGCTCAAAATTGTCAATATGCGTTATGGCTTCAAGATAGGCTTCCGCAAATAAATCTTCATATGTTTTTTCGACAAATGACCCAAATTTGCTCTGCCCACACGAAATAATCGCAACTTTCTTCATGATCTTCTACCTCTCACAACAACTAAATTTATTTATCATTTATATTTTAGACTTCATAATAAAAGATAATATATGCTAATCGGTGGATCATTGGAGATTTGAAATTGGGTTATAATGAGGATGAGAACGACATCGAAAAATTTCTCACTGGAAAATCTGTATTTAAAAATGAGCAGACGCTTGATTTAAGCTATGTTCCACCGAAATTACCCCGCCGTCGAGAAGAACTAGCTCGATTGAGTCGCGATTTTAAACCTCTAGTCAGTAAAAATGGGTCCTATTCAATCAACGTAGCAATGATCGGACCTGCGGGTGTTGGAAAAACGGCCACCACTAAATATTTCTGTGAGCGGTTCGTGAAAGCCGCACAGAAAAGAAGTGCCGAAATTATATATACTTATTATAATTGCTACACTTTTCGAACCAAAAGTGCAATTTTAAGGAATTTACTTTCAAAATACTTTACCATTACGAGTAGAGGTTACTCTGATTATGAACTGCTCGGAATGCTCACTCTTCGCTTAAAAAAAGAACACAAACACCTTTTGATCGTTCTTGATGAGGCAAATATCATTGGTGCAGAGGACATCCTCAGTATAATCCATGCGCCTGAAATCCATGGATTTGGAGAAGCACGGATCTCCACTATAATCATTAGTCGCCCCACTGAATTCCAAAGTTTGCTAAATGCGCCACTTTCTGGGCATATTAATGATAAGATCCAACTAAATGGTTATAATCAGGATGAACTAAAAGAAATATTAGATTACCGTGCTGATCTCGCGTTCCATCCCGCGGCTATTTCTGAGGATATTGTTGATATGGTTGTTGATATCGCATCAAAAACGCTCAATGCTCGTCATGGAATCGAAATCATGTATCATGCTGGAAAAATTGCAGATCGTGAAGATACCGATTCTATTTCTGAAGAAATGATTCGCACTGCTAAAGGATATGTATATCCCGAATTACGTCCCGATATCTTGAACGACCTGAGAGTCCATGAGTTATTAACTGCATTAGCAATCGCAAAGCGTTTAAAACACGCGGGCATTACAGCAACGACTGTAAATGAATCTTATGACTATTATTGCGTTGCATGTGATGAATATGCAGTTCATGCCAATGCGAAACCAACTTTTCGTCGACATCTTGATACTCTAACTAATATGGGTATTATTGGGAAAAGCATTCTCCCGCTACATCGAGGACGTCGCGGGCGCCGAGGACGCATTACCTTATATGATATCCCTGCAACCATCCTTGAAGAACGCACTCGGTTATTAATAGAAATGCAACTCAAATCATCCGATACTGATAAAAAGGAATAATTCAATTAAAAACATGTATATGATGACGAGACGGTTCTGAAATCGCTTAATGATGAAGAATCCAACGGCTGAAACATGTTTTAAATCCTTTATGAAACCCAGATCCATAAACTATCGTTATCAAGTATCAATCCTGCTAATTAGCAAATATTAATTAATTTGTTTCGCTTCTCATGAGCAATTTTTTTCTTTTTCTCGATAATTTCTTAATTTCCCGCTCTCGATGCATCGCCTTTTTTCTTGTTCTATACATCTCATAATACAAAAGTTGAACCGGTCCATGCGACCGAGTATATTTCGATCCTATTCCATTGTTATGTTGCCTGACTCTCCTATCAAGATCAGATGTATATCCCGTATAAAACGAGTTATCCTTTTCACATCTTACAATATAAACATAATACTTGTAAACCCACATAAAAAAGTTGACTTTTTCATAATTAAAAAAGTTGACTATTATTTGGATATTATAACAAAATTAAGATGCTCGAAAATCAAAAAATTATTGTTTCTTCTTGACTCCAAATTCGCATCGCATATTTCACCCTTTCCATTCGAGGATATCGCCCTAATTGAATCAACTTCCATCTTGCCGACCACTCGTAAAATTTAGAGGTCGTAGAAAAATCACCTCGCTCAACTATCTGGTTAATATGCTCGACCACACAGCGTCCACTCACATCCAATCCATAAAACAGGATAAAGTAAGTCATTCTCTCTATCTTCACTCCCAGTTCCAAAGAGGATGTTCCAACTGCGTCGTATATCTAACCCCTCTCGGTGAACTGCAAAAGTGTATGATTTGAAATTAGAAATGAAACTCCTAGCAGTCGGTAATCGAAACTCCATTTTTGGGAAATACCAGCATACCGCTAGCATACCGATAAAGCCTTCGTAAATTCTTCTTAACATCTTCTACATGCTCAATGACCATCTGTGAGATAACAGTATGAAAGATTCCTGCCTTAAAAGGTAAAAATTCCCCATATTGCTAATTATATTCCTAGTATTTCAACGATCTTTTTTAAAGCCATCATTTTCCTCATTCCACGTATTTTTACTTTTCTAGTGATCAATTTCCACAATATTCCAAGTATGGATAATCCAGTAGTAAACATGTCTACAAATGTTTCGGTACTTGCTTCAAACAGAGCATCTATTTTTACTTCTTTAATTGTTTCTTTATCATTTTCTATATCTTCTATATTAATTGCGCCTCGATTTATCTTAATTATAGCAGCAACTCTTTGATCTTTGGGATTCATCAGCATTGTTAATTTTATATCGGCAAATTCTTCTTTGAATTCGTCATTATCATTCAGGATTTTAAATATTTTCCACATTAATCCAGCAAGCCCTCTCTTTAATTCAACTTTTGGATATGACATTTACAAACAACCTCTATTATTTTGCGTTCTTAGCGAGATTCTTTTTAAATTCTTGAAATGATTCCCGCTTTGGCGGTTTGAATTTAATTTTATCTAGATCATCTGCAATAGGCTTAAGACCATATGTATGCGCAGCAGCGATCGCAGCGTGAACGTTTTCGGATGGAGTATCAGCTGGAATATTGGCAAGAAAAACTGTTAATTCATGTTCCCTTGCAAACGTATCAATAAAGCGCTTGACATTATCAACAATCTTATCTATTGGACCGTCTCGGAGCAGACGGGCATTTATCCCAGCAGCTACGGGCATGTTTAGACCTTGCTCATCCCGTACCTTATTTAAATAATCAACAACTGGTTCCAGCGGGTAATCTTGCCAGCGT